>NZ_JBEPAL010000038.1:0-86583 GCF_040298625.1 Streptomyces sp. NPDC001532 | reverse complement strand
GTGCGTCAGGTGCGTGAGGCCGTCCGGTACGCCGACGCGGTCACCGCCATGGAGGAGCAGGGCGTCCGCACCTACGTCGAGATCGGCCCCGACGGCGTCCTGACCGCCCTCAACCGGGGCGTCCTCGCCGACCGCACCGGCACCCGGGCCCTCGCCCTGCAACGGCGCGACCGGCCCGAGCCGGCCGGCCTGGTCGGCGGACTGGCCGAACTGCACCTCACCGGCGCCCGCGTCGACTGGGAGGCGTTCTACGCCGGCTCCGGCGCCCGCCGCGTCGCCCTGCCCACCTACGCCTTCCAGCACCGCAGGTACTGGGTCGACGCCTCCGCCGCCTCGGCCGACGCGGGCGGTCTCGGTCTCGACCGGGCCGACCACCCGCTGCTGGGCACCGCCCTGACCCTCGGCGACAGCGACGAGACCGTGTTCACCGGCAGCCTGTCGGCCCGCAGCCACCCCTGGCTCGCCGCCCGCACGGTGGCCGGCGAGGCCGTGGTGACCGGTGCGGCCCTCGCGGAACTCGCCGTCCGCGCGGGCGACGAGAGCGGTGCCACCGTGCTGGAGGAACTGGCCCTCGACGAACCCCTCGTCCTGCCCGGCGAGGGCGCGCTGCGCCTCCAGGTCCGGGTGGGCGCGGCCGACACCGACGGCCGGCGTGCCGTCACCGTGCACACCCGGACCGGCGACCCCGGCGCGACCTGGGTCCGCCACGCCCGCGGCGTCCTCGGCACCACCCCGCCCGCCGCGCCCGCCGCGGAAGACCCGGCCTCGTGGCCCCCGGCCGGCGCCACCGCCGTCGACCCGGACGACCACTACGCCCGGCTCACCGCCGCCGGTGTGTCGTACGGCCCGCGCCTGCGCGCTCTGACCGGGCTGTGGCAGCAGGACGGGGCGTACTTCGCGGAGCTGCGGCTCGATGACGAACTCGGCGAGCAGGCAGAAGAGTTCGGCATCCACCCCGCCCTCCTCGACGCCGCCCTCCACCCCGTGCTCGGCCCGCTCGGCGCGGCCGTCCGCTGGCAGGGCGTGCGGCTGCACGCGACCGGCGCCCGCGAACTGCGCGTGCGCCTCGTCCCGCGCCCCGGCACCGACGACACCTACGCCCTGCACCTCGCCGACCCGTCCGGCGCCCCCGTCGCCGAGGCCGACTCCGTCACCCTGGGAGCCCACGACCCGGCCGCGCTGAGCGCCGCGCGGACCCGCGACCACGACGCGCTGTTCCGGCTCGCCTGGACGCCCCGCCCGCTCGCGCCCGCCGCGCTGCACTGGGCGGAACTCGCCGCGGACGGCGGCGAGCCGGACCCGCGGGCCGTCGCCGCCGCCGTAGCCGCCGGCACGCCGGTCGACGCCGTGCGCGTCCGCCTCACCACGCCGTCCGGCACCACACCGCCGCACGCTGTGCACGCCACGGTCGGCCGCGCCCTGGAACTGGCCCGGGCATGGCTCGCCGAGGACGCCCTCACCGGCGTTCCGCTGGTCGTGGTGACCAGCGGCGCGGTGTCCGCCGCCGCCGGCGAGGACGTCCACGACCTCGGCGCCGCCGCCGCGTGGGGCCTGCTGCGCTCGGCGCAGTCCGAGGCGCCCGGCCGGATCGTCCTCGCCGACGTCCCCGACCCGGAGGCGCCCGGCCTGGAAGCCGTACTGTCCGCGCTGGTCGCCTCGGGCGAACCGCAGGCGGCCGTCCGGGAGGACGGCGACGGCCCCGCGGCCGGTCCGCGCGTGCTCGTGCCCCGGCTGGAGCGGGCCCCGCGGGTGGACCAGGCCGGCGGCGACCCGGTCTGGGACCCGGACGGCACCGTCCTCATCACCGGTGGCACCGGCTCCCTGGGCGGGCTCTTCGCCCGCCACCTGGTCACCCGGCACGGAGTGCGGCACCTGCTGCTGGTCAGCCGGCGCGGCGCCGACGCCCCCGGCGCGGACCGGCTGCGGGCCGAACTGACCGGCCTCGGCGCCTCGGTGACCGTCGCCGCCTGCGACGTCTCCGACCCGGACGCCCTTGCCGCGCTGCTGGCCGCCGTCCCCGCCGAGCACCCGCTGCGCGGCGTCGTGCACACCGCGGGCGTGCTGGACGACGGGGTGATCGGCGCGCAGACCGCCGAGCGGCTCGCCGCGGTGCTGCGCCCCAAGGCCGACGCGGCCTGGCACCTGCACGAACTGACCCGCGACCTCGGGCTGACGGCGTTCGTGACCTTCTCGTCCGTCGCCTCCGTCGTCGGCGGCCCCGGCCAGTCGACGTACGCCGCCGCCAATCTCTTCCTCGACGCGCTCGCCCGGCACCGGGCGGCGCGGGGCCTCGCCGCCACCTCCATCTCCTGGGGCCTGTGGGCCCAGGCCTCCGAACTGACCGGAAACCTCACCGAGACCGACCTCAAGCGGATCGCCCGCAGCGGTTTCCTCCCGGTCGCCACCGAACAGGGGCCGGGCCTGTTCGACCTGGCCCTGCGGCTCGGGCCCGACCCGGTGGCCACCCCGCTCGACCTGGGCGCCTTGCGGGAACAGCCGCGGACCCCGGCCGTGCTGGGCGCCCTGGTGCGGACGCCGCGCCGGGCCACCGCCCACAGCCGGGCCGAGGACGGCACCTCGCTCGCCGACCGGCTCGCCGCCCTCGACGACGAAGAGGCCCGGTACGCCGCTGTCCTGGAGGCGCTGACCACCGAGATCGCCCGCATCCTGGGCCGCTCGGGCGCCGACGGCATCACCCCGGACCGCTCCTTCCCGCAGCTCGGCCTCGACTCGCTGACCTCCGTGGAACTGCGCAACCGGGTGTCCCAGCTCACCGGACTGACCCTGCCCGCCACCGTCGTCTTCGACCATCCGACCCCGCGGGACCTGGCCGGCCACCTGCTCGCCGAGCTGGCACCCGGCGCCGACGGCACAGCGCCCGACGCCGCGGCCGACACCGTCGACTACGCGGCCGACATCACCCTGCCCGACGACATCCGGCCCGCCGCCGAGGTCGTCCGCACCGTCACCGACCCGGACGAGATCCTGCTCACCGGCGCCAGCGGCTTCCTCGGCGCGTTCCTGCTGCGCGACCTGATGCGCACCACCACCGCCCGGATCCACTGCCTGGTCCGCGGCACCGACGAGCGCACCGCACGCGAACGGCTGCGCTCCGGCCTCCAGTGGTACCGCGTCTGGGACGACATCGACGAGGACCGGCTCCACGTGCTCGTCGGCGACCTCGCCGAGGAACGGCTCGGGCTGACCGAGGAACGCTTCGACGAACTGGCCCGCACGGTCGACGTCGTCTACCACGCCGGCGCCTCCGTGCACTGGCTCCAGCCCTACCAGGCGCTGCGCACCGCCAACGTCGGCGGCACCCGCGAAGTGCTGCGGCTGGCCGCCCGCCACCGCACGGTCCCCGTCCACCACGTCTCCACGGTCGGGGTGTTCGACGGTCCGGTCACCCCGGGCGTGCCGCTGAAGGTCACCGACCCGACCGGCCCCGCCGAGGTGCTGCCCAGCGGCTACCTGCGCAGCAAGTGGGTCGCCGAACAGGTCGTCGAGCTGGCCCGCGACAGGGGCCTGCCCGTCTCCGTCTACCGGGTGGACGTGATCTCCGGCGACCGGGACAACGGCGCCTGCCAGACCCGCGACTTCGTCTGGCTCGGCCTCAAAGGCCTGCTCCAGGCGGGCCTGGTGCCCGCCGGCACCGGCGGCCGCTTCCACCTGCTGCCGGTGGACTACGTCAGCGCCGCCATCCTCGGCATCTCCACCCGGCCGGAGGGCGCCGGCGGCACCTACCACCTGTTCAACCGCAGCTCGCTCAGCCTCACCGACTGCGTCACCTACCTGCGTCGCCTCGGGTACCGGCTCGAAGAGACCGACGCCGACCGGTGGCGCGAGGCGGTGCGCGCCGACCGGGACAACGCGCTCCAGCCCCTGCTGCACGCGTTCGAGATGATGACGTCCGACACCGACGCCTTCTACCCGGCCCTCGACACCGGGGAGACGGAGGCGGCCCTGGACGGCACCGGGATCAGCTGCCCGCCGCTGACGGAGGAACTCTTCGCCACGTACGTGGAGTTCTTCGTCCAGGAGGGCCACTTCCCGCCCGCGCCGGCCAAGGCCGACTGACCGGGCCGACGCGAACGGGCCGCCGGCCGCCGCTCCGCACCGGGAGCGGCGGCCGGCGGCCCGCGCCGTTCGGGAGCCGGGGGCTCAGAGGATGTACGAGCCTGGGTCGAGCCCCATCAGGACGCGGCCCTGCATCTCCAGGTTGGGCAGCGGATGCGCCAGGGCGTGCTGGGTGAAGCCCAGGATGTCCCGGTGGTAACGCTGGATGGGCACACTGCGCTTGAGGACCGAGGCACCGCTGAGCGAGTACAGCAGCTGGACGGCCTCCTTCGCCAGGTCGCCGGCGAACGCGGTCCGCCCGCGTACCTGGGCCTTCTCCGCGTCGGTGGGCTGCTCCCCGGCATCGGCGCGCTCCTGGAGCAGCGCGATCACCCGGTCGGTCAGCGCGGCGCCGGCCTCGATCCGGTTGGCCGCGGCCGCCACCTGCTGCTGGACCAGCGGGTGCTGGCGCTGGTCGTCCCAGTCGGTGTAGGTGATACCGCGTCCCGGCAGCCGCTCGAAGAACAGCTCCAGGGCACCACGCGCGAGGCCGAGGGCCATGCTCGCGTACAGCGACATGATGAACGAGACGGCGCCGTACCCGCGTCCAGGGACCTGCTGGTTCCACCGCTCACCGGTGTCCCCGGTCAGCGAGGCGTCGTAGCCGATGAGGCGGTGGGCGGGCACGAAGACGTCCGTGGCGACCGTGGTAGCGCTCCCAGTACCGCTGCCGGCCGAGACGTCCCAGTCGTCGATGATCGACAGCTCCGCCAGCGGCACGAGGGCGAAGAACTCCTCCTCCGTCCCGTCCGGCCGCTCCAGCACCGCGCCGAGCACGTCCCAGTCGGCGGCGTGGCAGCCGGAGTTGTAGCTCCAGCGCCCGCTGAGCCGATAGCCGCCCTCGACCGGGGTCAGCCGGCCGGTCGTCGCGAAGCCCAGCGACACCCGCACCGAGCCCCCGTCGAAGACCTCCTTCTGCGCCTCGTCCGGGTACAGGCCGGCGATCAGCGCCCCGGTGAGCCACACCGTCATGTTCCAGCCGGTGGCCGGACAGGCCCCGGCGATCTCACCCACCACGTCCGCCTGCCGCGCGAGCGGAAGGTCCAGACCGCCGAAGCGTTCGGGCACGGCCATGCGGAACACTCCGGCCCGGTCCAGGAGCCTCAGCGTCTCCCGTGGCACCCGCCCCTGCTCCTCCGCCTCGATGCCGTGTTCCCGGATCACGGGTACGGCCTCGCGGACGGCAGCCGACACCCCGGCCGAATCCTGAATAGACACTCGTTCCTCCGAACCTGGTACGCCCGAAAAGGCAAGACGGGCATTCCGCCGGAAGGTAACGAGCCGTTTTCCCTGGTGGATCACCATGCGGTAATCGGCGGGTAATCCTCCGGTCATCGGAAACGAAAGAGGGCCGGATTCCCGGGGGATTCCGGCCCGGATTCGGACGGGTGGACAACAAGGGAACGGATGTGGCGGGCCGGGCCGCCGGTCAGGACGCGACGGCCTGGTCCGCCCGCCGGTCGTACTCGGCCCGCGCGGCCGCGATCTCGCTCTGGTGCTCCTCCGTCCAGACCACCAGGCTCCGGATGGTGTCGTGCAACGTCACCCCCAGAGGCGTCAACTCGTAGTCCACACGGGGCGGAACGACCGGGTGCACCGTGCGGTTGACCAGGCCGTCCCGCTCCAGCTGACGCAGCGTGACGGTCAGCATGCGCTGGCTGACCCCGTCGATCTGCCGGCGCAGCTCCGAGAAGCGGAGGCTGCGGCGCTCCAGCAGCGCTATCACCAGCAGGGACCACTTGTCCGCCACGCGGTCGAGGATATGCCGCACCTCACAGCCCTGCCGGGTGTCCCACTGGAGCGCCTCGTACTCGTCCTCGGTACCCGCGCAGTGAGTCGGTGACTTCAAAGTGCCTTCTTCCATAGTCCCCGAGACTGCCCGAAGATGCCTGTGGTTACAAGTGGGAACCGCCCCGGTCTCGATACATCCCCGTGTTTTCGGTCAGACCTGCCCGCGGTCGTCCCGCACCCGTTCTTTCCTTTTCTCCCCAAGGAGTCATTTCCGTGTCCGCACTGCAATCCAATCAGGGCAGCGGCACCGATCGCATGAGTGGGCGCGCTTGGGGCGTGCTGTTCGTGCTGTGTGGTGCGATCTTCCTCGAAGGCGTCGACGTGGCCATGCTCAACGTGGCCCTGCCGTCCATCCGGGCCGACCTGGGGCTGTCGACCGGCACGCTCCAGTGGGTCATGAGCGCCTACGTCCTCGGCTACGGCGGCTTCATGCTGCTCGGCGGCCGCGCCGCCGACCTCTTCGGCCGCCGCCAGATGTTCCTGTTCTGGCTGACCGTCTTCCTGCTCTTCTCCGGCCTGGGCGGTCTGGCCACCGAGGGCTGGATGCTGATCGTCGCCCGCTTCGTCACCGGTGTGGCGGCGGCCTTCATGACCCCCGCCGGTCTGTCGATCATCACCACCAGCTTCGAGGAGGGCCCGCAGCGTAACAAGGCGCTGCTGGTCTACTCGGGCACGGCGGCCGGCGGCTTCTCCATCGGCCTGGTCATCGGCGGTCTGCTCTCCTCGGCCGACTGGCGCTGGGTCTTCTTCGCCCCGGTCATCCTGTCGTTCCTCATCCTGGTCACCGGAGCGGCCCTCATCCCCAAGTCGGCCAAGCCCGACCGCAACGGCCAGGGCATGGACATCGGCGGCGCGATCAGCGTCACCGCGGCCATCCTGCTGCTGGTCTTCGCCGTCGAGCGCGCCAGCCACGAGTCGGCCGGCGTCACCGCGGTGACCGTGGCGGCCAGCCTGGTGCTGTTCCTGGCCTTCGTGGTCATCGAGCGCAAGGTGTCCTCGCCGCTGGTCCGCCTCGGCATCTTCCGCAACGGCAGCCTGGTCCGCTCCAACATCGCCGGTCTGCTCTTCGCCGCCGGGTTCTTCGGCTTCCAGTTCATCGTCGTGCTGTACCTCCAGGAGCTGCGCGGCTGGTCCACGCTGCAGACCAGCTTCGCGATGATCGTCATCGGCATCGACGCGATCCTGTCGCCGACGCTCACCCCGAAGCTGGTGAACAAGTTCGGCAACGCGCGGGTCATCTTCGGCGGTCTGCTGCTGGCGGTGCTCGCCTACGCGCTGATGCTGCCGCTGGGCCTCGACTGGACCTACCTGATGATGTTCCCGAGCCTCATCGTCCTGGGCCTGTCCTTCTCGCTGGCCTACGGTCCGCTCACCATCGTCGCCACCGAGGGCATCGACGAGGAGGAGCAGGGCGTCGCCGGCGGTCTGCTGTACACCTCCTTCCAGTTCGGTGCCGCCCTCGGTCTGTCCTCCGCCACCGCCGCGCTCACCGCGGCGACCGACGGCACCAGCGACCAGGCGCTGCTGGACGGCTACCAGGCCGCCCTGCTCGTCCCGCTGGTGGCCGCCGCCGTCGCCGTCGTGATCAGCCTGTTCGGGCTGCGCGGCAAGTCCGGCGCGGCCTCCGCGGAGACCGTCCCGGCGAGCGACCCCGTCCTCGAATCGGTCGAGACCGCTCGCTGACCCCCTGTACAGCCCGCGACCGCCGGGCTCCGCTTCGCCTCAGGCCGAATCCCCCGGGCCTGGGGCGAAGTCGTTTTTCCGTACCCCTTCACCGGTTCGGGCCTTTTCTCCTCCTCGGGGCCGTTCCATTACCGGTGGCTGACCCTCCGTTCGTCGGTCGCGTTCCGGTCACTGCGCCACCGAGAGTTCGCGGTTACCGGCGCAAGAGCGGCACTCCCCAGAATGCTTCGACAGATCGAACAGTGCGCCGATTCGTTCCGGGAGTCACGGCCGGACGGAAATCGCTGAGGAGGAAGCATGACCACGACCGACAGTGCGATCGCTGCGGTGCTCGACGAGGTGAAGTCCCTGGCCGACCGGTTCAGGGAATCCGGTCCGCAGTCGGAGGAACGGCGCTGGATTCCGGACGAGAACATCGAACTCCTGGAAAAGGCCGGCGTCTTCCGCCTCAATGTCCCGGCGCGTTTCGGCGGTCTTGAGGCCCCCGTCGCCGACCAGGTCAAGGTGCTCAGCGAGATCGCCCGCGCCGACACCGCCACCGGCTGGGTCGCCATGATCTGGCTCTCCAGCTCCTGGGTCCCGAGCCTCTTCCCGGACGCCGCCCAGAAGGAGGTGTACGCCGAGGGCTCGCTGAAGGTCTCCACCGGCTTCACGCCGAGCGGCACCCTCACCGCCGAGGACGGCGGCTACTCCCTCAGCGGCAGCTGGAAGTGGATCTCGGGCGCCCGGGGCGCCTCCTACGGCCTGCTCGCCGCGCTGCTGACCGGCCCGGACGGCACCCCGATCCCGCACGCCGCCCTGGTCCCGTTCTCCGAGCTGGAGATCGCCGACGACTGGCACGCCGCGGCCGCCGCGGGCACCGGCAGCTCCACCGTCTCCGCCACGGACGTCAAGGTTCCCGCGCACCGCGTGGTGAGCCTGCTCGACGTGCTCGCCGGCACCACCGGCGACCGCTCCAACACCGGCGCGACCGGCCGCAACTACGCCTTCGTCCCGTTCTTCATGGCGCAGGGCGCCTCGGCCTACCTCGGCATCGCGCGCGGCGCCTACGAGCTGTTCCTGGAGCGGCTGCCCGGACGCGGCATCACGTACACGTCGTGGACCGACCAGAGCCAGTCCCCGGTGACCCAGATCCAGGTGGCCACGGCCGCCAACAAGATCGCCGCCGCCGAGGCCCTTCAGGAGACCTGGCTGCGCCTGATCCAGGAGCACGCCGACGCCGGCACCTCGCCGTCCGTCGAGGAGCGCGCCGCCGTGCGCGGCAAGGCCGGCTTCGCGATCCAGCTCGCCAAGGAGGCCGTCGACGAGCTGTTCGAGGCCAGCGGCGCCTCGGTGATCATGAAGGACGTCCCGTTCCAGCGCTACCACCGCGACCTGCGCGGTCTCGCGCTGCACGCGCTCTTCGCCTTCCACACCAACCAGGAAGTGCACGGCCGCTCCATCCTCGGCCTGGCGCCCGACACCCCCTTCCTCTGATCCACGCGTTCGATCCGTGACCGATCACTGATCCACGCGGTCGAACCACGCGATCCGGCGCACAGCGCGCAGGGGTCGCCGGACCCGTCATGGCCGTCCGGCGACCCCTGCGCGCTTCCACCACCCCCCGCTCGGAGGCGACTGCCGCCACGGCCTCAGCGCCTGTCCCGCAAGTTCCCCATCAGCCAAGGGAAGCGAAGCCATGTCACAGCCAGACATCCTCGTCACCGGCAGCACCGGAAAGACCGGGCGCCGGGTCGTGCGCGCCCTGCGTGAGCGCGGCGCGTCGGTCCGCGCCGCCGGCCGGTCCGCCGGCGTCCGCTTCGACTGGGACGACGAGAGCACCTGGGCACCGGCCCTCACCGGCGCCCAGGCGGCCTACATCGTCGACCGTCAGGACAAGCCCGGCGAGTGGGATGCCGAGGCGCAGATACGCGACCTCGCCAAGCGCGCGGTCGACTGCGGTGTACGCCGCCTCGTCCTGCTCCAGGCCCGCACCACCGGGCTCGTGGGCGGCAAGGACCTGAGCGCCGGCGAGCGCGGTGTGCGCGAGTCCGGCGCCCAGTGGACCGTGCTGCGGCCGAACTGGTTCTTCCAGAACTTCGACGAGGGCGTGCTGCTGGACGCCGTCCGCGCCGGCGAGCTGCGGCTGCCCGCCGGCGACGGCCGCGAGCCCTTCGTGGACGCCGGCGATGTCGCCGAGGTCGCCGCCGCGGCCCTGCTCGACGACACGCACGACGGCCAGGTCTACGACCTCAGCGGCAGCCGCGCCCTCACCCTGGCGGAGGCCGCCGGGGAGATCTCCCGCGCCGCCGGCCGCCCCGTCGCCTACGTGCCCGTCTCCCACGGGGAGTACGTGGCGGAACTGGTCTCCTACGAGGTGCCCGCCGACTACGCGCGGTTCGTCGCCGACCTCGTCGGGCAGATCCGCGACAACCTCAACGCGGAGCCGACCGGCACCGTCGAGCGCGTGCTGGGCCGTCCGCCCCGCGACTTCACCGAGTTCGCCCGGCAGGCCGCGGCGGACGGTGCCTGGACGGTCTGACGACACCGGCTCCGGGTTCCCCGGCAGTGAGTCGGTGACTTCAAAGTGCCTTCTTCTCCCCAGGTGGGGCATGGGGCACGCTGAGATCGACGGGTGCTGAATTCACCCCGTTTCTGCGATGAATTTTCCGAGGTGCCGTGATGGCTGCTGTGAAGGTGGATTCGTTCTCGGAGATCGAGAACGCCTTCATGACTTACATTCAGGACATCGTGTACTGCACGATGATCACCGTCGACAAGAAGGCACGCCCCAGGGCGCGCGTTCTGCTGCCCATCTGGGAAACCGTGGATGGTAAACCGGTCGGCTGGCTGGCCGCTTACAAGACCCCGGTCAAGGTGGCTCACCTGGCGAACAATCCCCATACCACTTACTCCTATTGGAATCCCCGGCAGAACGCCGTCTTCATCGACAGCGTCTCCCACTGGGTGGACGACCCGGAGACCAAGAAGTACGCGTGGGACCTGTACGCCAAGGGCAGCCCGGCCGGTGTCGGATACAACCCGCGCAACTTCTGGCACCTCGGCCCGTCGGACCCGAAGTACCACGTGCTGCGGATCGAGCCATGGCGGGTGCAGGTGCTGCGCGGGTCCGACCTGAGCAGCCGGATCTGGACGGAGGAGTCGCACCGCTGAGAGCACCGGCCGGCGCTCCGGCCCCGGCCGGCCCGGCCGCCCTCACCGTCGAGGAGCGCGCGCAGGGCCGGCCGCGGGTGGTCAGGCCGGGATGTCCCGGCCGGGCCAGGCGTCGTCCTCGCTCCCGTAGTCCCTGCCCGTCGCGCCGGTGCCGAGCCACCGCGGCGCACGGGCCCGCAGCGACCGGGCCCCGGCGGCCTCCTCCGCCACCGCGTCGGCCGGCAGACCGCCGGCCGCCCCGCCGGAGCGGGACTCACCGGCCCGCCGCGGCCTGCGCTCACCGTCCGGCTCCTCGAAGCCGCCCGCGTCCACCGGCGCCGCGGACCCGCTCAGCTCGGAGTCAGCCGCGAGGCGATGGTCCACCGAGCGCCCCGCCGCGTGCTCCACCGCGAACATCTCCGCACCGAGCGTCTCCACGGCCCGCGCCGCCGCCCGCCGTACGTCGGCCTGTTCCGCGGGCGGGAGCGGGGCGCCGGACTGCTCACGGGTCGCCTCCGCGGTGCCGAGCAGCCGCGCCGCCCGTGTCGCCCGCGCCGGACGGCCGCTCAGCGCGTACGCGCAGGCCAGGCCCTCCAGGGCGAGCGCCACCGCCCGCGGGTCCTCGGAGACCAGCGCGGCGCTCAGACCGTCCCGGTGCCGGGCCAGGCTCCCCTCGACGTCTCCGCGCAGCTCCGCGCAGAACCCCAGCTCCGCCAGGACGAGAGCGAGGCCGTTGTTCGCCTCCCGGCTGCGGTTCCAGGCCAGCCACGGCCGCAGGTGCCGCTCCGCCGCGTCCAGGTCGCCCCGGCGCCGGGCGCCGAGCGCCAGCCCCAGCTCCGCCATCTGCTCCGCCGGCCGATTGCCCTGCTCCACCGCCAGCCGCATGGCCCTGCGATGGAACTCGTCCGCCTCCTCGAAGCGCCCCGACAGCAGCGCGATCCGGCCCAGACCGGACAGCTGGCGTGACGCCTCCGGCCACAGCTCCAGCGACTCTGCCATCCCCAGCCCCTCGCGATGCAGCTGCGCCGCCTGCTCGTACGAGGCGGTGATCTCGGCGTGCACGGCCAGAACCTGCGCCGTCTTCAGCTCGCCCCAGGCGTCGCCGAGCCGGATGAACTGGGACCGGGCCTCCAGCGCGTCGTCGTGCAGGCTCTCCAGGTCACCGCGGGTCATCGCCAGCGCGGCCCGGCTGCTCAGCGCCGCCGCCACACCCCACTCGTCGCGCAGCGCCCGGAAGTCCGCCAGCGCCGCGCTGACCTCCGCCTCCGCGGCCGCCAGCGCGCCCACGTCCCACAGCGCGTTCCCGGTGAACCACTTGGCGCGGGCCAGCCCTTCCGTGCGGACACCCGGGGCGGTATGGTCGCTCACCTGGCAGTGCTCCTCCGGCCTGACCTCGCCGAGCAGCAGCCCGATGCCCTGGCACCAGGCGGCGGCCTCGGCCGCCGCCGGCCCGGCCGGCTGCGCAGGCCCGCCCGCCTCCGACGGCTCGGCCACGGTCTCCGGGCCGGGCGGGACGGCCACCAGCTCCAGGGCCGAGCACAGCGAGCGGTGCGCCTCGGTGAGCCGTCCCATCAGGACCCAGAACCAGGCCAGCGCGTTCACCAGCCGCAGGGCCGGCTCGGCCGACCGCGCCCCGCGCAGCTCCTGGAGCGTCCGCCGGAAGTTGCCGGTCTCCGCCGACAGCCGCCGCAGCCAGTGGTGCTGCTCGGGTCCGCCGAGGTGCGGCCGGGCCGCCTCGGCCAGCCGCACGTAGTGGACGGCGTGCCGCCGGGCCACCTCGACCGCCTCGCCCGAGTCCACGAGCCGGGCCTGCGCGTACACCGCCACCGACTCCAGCAGCTGGTAGCGCGCGCCGTGCGGGGCGTCGCTGCGGACCACGAGCGAGCGGTCCACCAGCCGGGCCAGGATGTCGACCACGTCGTCGGCCGCCACCTCGCCGCCGGCGCACACCTGCTCCGCCGCCTCCAGCGTGCACCCGTCGACATGCGCCGACAGCCGCCGCAGCACGGTCTGCTCCTCCGGCGTGAGCAGGCTCCAGCTCCACTCGATGGTCGCCTGAAGGGTCTGCTGGCGGTGCGGTGCGCCCCGGTAGCCCGACTTCAGCACCCGGAACCGGTCGTCGAGCCGTTCCAGCAGCTGGTGGATGCCGAGCGCCCTGACCCGGGTGGCGGCCAGTTCCAGCGCCAGCGGGATGCCGTCCAGGCGGCGGCAGACGGCGGCGATGGCCTCGGCCGTCCGCGCGTCCACGACGAAGGAGGGATCCGCGGACCGTGCCCGCTCGACGAACAGCCGTACGGCACTGGACCGCTCCAGCGCCTCCAGCTCGGTGGACTCGGGCAGTTCCAGCGGCGGTACCGGCCACACCGCCTCGCCCTGCACCCGCAACGGTTCCTGACTGGTCGCCAGCACCCGCACACCGGGGGCCTGTTCGAGGAGCCGGCCCACCAGCATCGCCACGTCGTCGACCATGTGCTCGCAGTTGTCCAGAACGAGCAGCATCCGGCGGGACTCCGCGAACTCCACCAGCCGCCGTACGGACCGGCAGGTGTCGCCCAGGTCCGCCTCCGCCGTGGTGCCGTCCGTGCTCTCCCGGATGTCGAGCGCCGCCAGCACCTGCTGGGACACGCACGACAGCACTTCTGGCCCGTCGACGAGCCCGAGTCCGGCCAGTTCCACCAGCCAGATCCCGTCCGGGAACTCCTCGGCGAGACCGGCGGCGGCCGCGACGGCCAGCCGGGTCTTGCCGACTCCGCCGGGCCCGGTGAACGTGACCAGCCGGTGCCGGGCGAGCAGCCGCCGGCCCTCGGTCACCGCGCCCTCCCGCCCCACCAGGTCGCCTGCGGCGTCGGGCAGATTGGTACGGGCCCGCGCCGAGGGCGCGGTGCCGGCCTCCGGGGTCACCCGGTTCAGGGCCGGGTCCTGGCGCAGAATGGCCTGTTGGAGCGCCTCGATGGCCTGACCCGGAGTCAGCCCCAGTTCCTCGGCGAGGTGCCGGCGCAGATCGGTGTAGCTGTCCAGCGCCTCCGACGACCGGCCCACGTGGTACAGCGCCCGCATGTGCGCCATCCTCATCCGCTCGCGCAGCGGGTGAGCGGTGACCAGCGCGGTCAGTTCGCCCATGAGCAGACTGTGCTCACCTAAGTCGAGCCGCGCCTCCATGTGCTCCTCGACCGCGGTCAGCCGCTCCTCCTCCAGTCCGGCGAAGGCCGTCCGGACGAAGGGCTCGTCGGCGAAGTCGGCGAACGCCGGCCCCCGCCACAGCGCCAGCGCCTTCGACAGGGCCGTGGCCCTGGCCCGCGGGTCCTCCAGCGCGCGGGAGTGCGCCACCAGGGTCCGGAACCGCCCCACGTCGACGGTGTCGGGCGCGGCCTGAAGCACATAGCCGGGTGCCCGGTGCACGACCAGGTCGCGGGCCCCCTCCTCGGCGTCCTCCAGGACGCGGCGCAGCTGCGAGACCTTCGCCTGGAGCGAGGCCGTGGGATTGGCGGGGGGTGCGCCCGCCCAGAGCGCGTCGATCAGACGGGCCGTGGGAACCACCCGCCCGTGGTCGGCGATCAGACAGGCCAACAGAGTGCGGACCTTGACCTCCGGTACCCGAACCGGCCTCCCCGTCACCGTGCGTACTTCCAGTGGGCCCAGCACCCCGAATCGCATGTCGCCACAGTAACTCGCAGGTCAGAACGGCAGAGCCAATGTCGGCTATCTCACGCGGAAGGAGGGCCGCGACCGTCGAATAACAGCCACCGTCCGATCGGTCGGCCGCCGGGAGCGGCGTTCACGGACGGGTAATCCCCAGCCCATTTCCCGCCCCGCACGCTCGGAGAGCCGGGCGTGATCGCGGCATGGGCGGGAGGGGAAGCGGCGCGGTTACCGTCGGGTGCGGTTGGCCGAATGCAACGCGGCCAGGAACGCGCGTACATGTACGTCCGAGCGCGACTTTTGCCCACGCAGGTGACCAAGGGAGAACAACGGTGAGCACCTCCGCGCCCGTGGGCGCATTCGAGGACACCACGGCACTCATCGGCCGCGCCTTCGCGGTCGCACTGCACGAAGGCCTCGCCGCGGTCGCGCCCTCGTGGGCGAGCCGCGGAGCCGGTCCCCGAGCCCCCCGTCCGGCCCCGCCCGAACCCCACGTCGCCTTACTGCGCGTCCACCGTGAGGAGATCCTGGACGACTTGGCCGACGAGCTTCCCCACGCGCTGGCGGCGACCGGCCACCCGGACCCCGACCGGGCCTGCCGCACCCTGCTCGACTGGGCCCGCACACTGTTCCCGCAAGCCCAGCCCGTCCCCCCGTTCGCTCCGCCGGGCCTGAACCGCGCCTCCGGCGGGCCCGCCCCGGCCTCCCGGATGCGGCTCACCGTCGCCACGCTCCTGCTGGAGTGCGCCGCCCGCCGCCTCCCCGACGTGCCGGCCCGGGCCCGCGCCCTCCAGGCCCTGGGCCGCGCCGCCCGCGGCGCCGGACCGGCGGGCCGGTAGAGGTGCCGCGGAGGCGGCGGGCGGGGTGATCCGCCCGCCGCCCGGCACCGCTCAGGCCAGCAACTCCACTTCCGACAAGGTCACTTCACGATCGAACACCAGCCGGTAGTGCGCGTACCCGCGCGGGTGCGGGACGGAGAACGCGCGGGTCTGGCGGTCCCAGCGGAACTCCTCCCCGGCACGCTCGTCCAGGGTGCGCCAGGTGGTGCCGTCCGACGAACCCTGGAGGGTCCAGGCGGCCGGCGCCCGGGTGTGGTCGGCCGGGGAGGTGAGGGTGTACTGCACCGCCTCGGTCCGGCCGGCCACCGGCAGGTCCACCGTGGTGACGGACGCCTCGGTCGCCGAGGTGTCGTCGAACAGCGGCCCTTCGGCGTCCAGGGCGTCCGAGCGCGGGTCGGGCACCTGGTCGTCCCGGGTGAGGGAGGGCGGCGCCGCGTGCTTCCCGGTGCCCCAGGCCGACGGCCGCGGGCCCATCTCGAACTCCAGGACCCCGCCGCGCGCGATGAGCCGGTGGGGGAGGGAGGTCGAGTTCCAGCGGTGGCCGTCGAGCTTCACGCCCTGGACGTAGACGTTCCGCGCGCTGTTCCTCGGCGCCTTCACCACCAGGTCCGCGCCGTTCTCCAGGTGGACCGTCGCCTTGGTGAACAGCGGCGAGCCGATGGCGTACTCGCCGCTGCCCATGACCAGCGGGTAGAAGCCGAGCGCGGAGAAGAGGTACCAGGCCGACTGCTCGCCGTTGTCCTCGTCGCCGTGGTAGCCCTGGCCGATCTCACTGCCCACGTACAGCCGCGACAGCACCTCGCGGACCTTCTCCTGCGTCTTCCAGGGCCGGCCGGCCGCGTCGTACATGTAGATCGCGTGGTGGGCCACCTGGTTGGAGTGGCCGTACATGCCCATCCGGACGTCCCGGGCCTCCGTCATCTCGTGGATGACCCCGCCGTACGAGCCCGCGAACTCGGGCGAGGCGGTCTCCGGGGTGGCGAAGTACTCGTCCAGCTTCTCGGCGAGACCGTCCCGGCCGCCGTAGAGGTTGGCCAGGCCCCGGCTGTCCTGCGGGGCGGTGAAGGCGTAGCCCCAGCCGTTGGTCTCGGTGTAGTCGTGGCCCCAGATCCGCGGGTCGTACGCCGAGGACTCGACCCGCCAGTCGCCGCGGGCGTCGCGGCCCTGGAAGAACCCTGCCTCGGTGTCGAAGAGGTTGACGTAGTCGCGGGCGCGGTCGAGGAAGTACTCCGACTCCTCCTTGTAGCGCCGCTCGCCGGTCTCGCGGTACAGCTTCTGGCCCATCCTCGCGATGCCGTAGTCGTTGACGTAGCCCTCCAGCGCCCAGGACAGGCCCTCGTGGGTGTCGGTGGCGGTGTAGCCGAGGAACGGCGAGGTGGCCATGCCCTTGCGGCCCACACCCGACGCCGGGGGCACCACCGTGGCGTTCTTCAGCGCCGCCTCGTACGCCGCCTCGGCGTCGAGGCCGACGCCCTTGACGTAGGCGTCCGCGAAGGCGACGTCCGAGGAGGTGCCGGTCATCAGGTCGGCGTAGCCCGGCGACGACCAGCGCGAGGTCCAGCCGCCGTCCTTGAAGTGCTGCACGAACCCGTCGGCCAGCTCACCCGCCCGGGACGGCGTCAGCAGGGAGTAGGCGGGCCAGGTGGTCCGGTAGGTGTCCCAGAACCCGTTGTTCACGTACACCTTGCCCTCGACGATCTTCGCGCCGGTGTGGGTGGGGGTGTCGGGGCTCGGCATGGGGGAGAAGGGCGAGGCGTACTTGTACGTCGAACCGACCTTCTCGAAGCCGGAGTTGGGATACAGGTACAGCCGGTACAGGCTGGAGTACAGGGTGGTCAGCTGGTCCGGGGTCGCGCCCTCCACCTCGACCTTGCCGAGCAGCCGGTCCCACTGCCGCTGGGCCCGGTCCCTGACCGTCTCGAAGGACGTGCCGTCCGGGATCTCCTGGCGCAGGTTGTCCTTCGCCTGCTCGACGCTGATCAGCGAGGTGGCCAGGCGCAGCGTCACCGTGCGGTCGGCGCCCGCGTCGAAGCGCAGATAGCCCTTGACGCCGCTGGAGGAGCCGTCCGTCACCGGCTTGTCGAAGACGCCGTGCACGAAGAGCCGGGTGGCACCGGTCGACAGGCCCGACTTCACGTCCGAGTAGCCGGTGACCGTGCCGGTCGCCGGGTCCAGGGTGAGGCCCGCCTGGTCGGTCACGTTGTCGAACACGACGCTCGCGTCGTCACCGGGGTAGGTGAAGCGCAGCACCGCCGCGTGGTCCGTCGGGGTCATCTCGGCCTTGACGCCGTTCTCGAAGCGGACGCCGTAGTAGTGCGGGCGGGCGGTCTCGTTCTCGTGCCGGAACGGCAGCGCCCGCGCGGCGCGGCCGGTGTCCGGGGTGCCGGCCGCCGCGGACGGCATCACCTGGAAGGTCTGCCGGTCGCCCATCCACGGGCTCGGCTCGTGGCTGGCGCTGAACGCCTGGAGGGTGGGCAGGTTGTCCGCGTTGTTCGCACGTGCGTAGTCGTAGAGCCAGCTGAGCGAACCCGCGTTGGTGACCGGCGTCCAGAAGTTGAAGCCATGCGGTACGGCGGTCGCGGGGAAGGTGTTGCCGCGCGAGAACCCGCCGCTGGAGAGGGTGCCTCGGGTGGTCAGCGCGTAGTCCGACAGATGCGCCCTGGGCCGCTTGGGAGGCGCGACGTCCAGGGTCACGTCGTCCACCCAGCCCCTGAACCGCGCCGGGCCGGCCGGGGCGTCGTAGGCCACGAGGATCCGGTCGACGGTCCGGCCGGCCGCCACCGCGCCGATCCGCGACACCACGTTGTTCCACTGGTTGACGTAGAGCACCTTGGCGGCGCCCTGGCCCCGCGGCGAGAGCCGGAAGCCGTGCTGGTCGGTGGCGGCCAGGTCGCTGAGGTAGGTGCCGTCGGTGAAGGCGAGGTCGACGGAGACGTGGGTGGCGGCGTAGTCGAGGTCGCCGTCGGTCATCGACGGGAACACGCGGTACGCCAGCCGGGTGTCGCGGGTGACGGCCACGTCGACGTCGAAGACCTTGTTGTACGCGTACGCCGGGCCGTCCGCGGTGTGCCGTCCGGCGTAGCGCAGGGCCCGCTTGCCGGTGAAGCCGGCGCCCGCCTTCGCCGTCGGGGAGCCGCCGGGGCCCCGGTCGACCAGCGAGAGCATGTCCCGCGGGACCGGGCCCTCGGTGTCACCGGTGGAGAACTGCACATCGGCGAGCTGGAGCAGGTCACCGGACCGGTTGCGGGTGAAGTCCAGCCGGAAGTGCCGGAATTCGGCCGGTTCGGGAAGGTCGTAGATCTTCGTCTGGAAGCGCTCGGCGAACGACTCGCCGGTGCGGGTGTCCAGGGTCTTCCAGTCCTTGCCGTCGGTGGAGCCCTTGAGGGTCCAGTCGGCCGGATCGCGTTCGGCGTGGTCGTTGGCGGAGGTGAGCGCGTATGTCCGCAGTCCGACCGGTTCGTCCAGGTCGAACTCCACCCATCCGGTGGGCTCGAAAACCAGCCATTTGGTACTCGGCTCCCCGTCGACCAGGTTCTCCTTCACCTCCCCGCCCCCGGTGTTCTCCGCGCCGGCCCGCACGTCCGTGACGTGGTCGGTGACATTGCCGGGGATGCCGCTGCCGTAGCCGCCGTCGACGCCCGAGGTCCGCCGACTGCCGTCCGGCGCGGTCTCGACGGTGTTCAGCCAGTCCGGTGCCGGGTCCTGGGCCTCGAAGGAGGACGAGAACTCCCGGTCGGCGGCCTCCGGAGCGGCGGGCAGGGCGACCGCCGTGCCCTGTGTGCCGACGGCCACGGCGAGGACTCCCACCGCCGCCACCGCCGTACGCCAATTCCGTACGCGTCTGAGCCGGATTTCGTGCTTCCGCATGCGCGAGCACCTTCCCTGCGCCTCTGGACAACGTTGTCAAGTTCGCTGCGCAAGGATCAGTTGTGGCTCAAGTGGCCAGCCGTGTCAAGGGCGTTGACTGCGGCATTCGAGGGCTGTGTTCCGGATTTTTACGGTGTGCGGCCCACGGGCGGCTCATATTTCCGCGAGGTCTCAACTCGGAAAAGACAAACCGCCAACCTTGCATTCGATCTTGCTCCGCTGGCGGGAAGTGGACTATACCTGTCGGCGATTCACACGAACCGCACATCCTTGTACGACCCTGCTTGACCCCACCGCGGTGCCGGGGAGGATCCGGTTCACCGCCTGAGTCCTGGAAGAAGGCGAGGACTTGAGCATGGGATCCACTTCCGCCGAGAACGGCGCCGGTCACAGCGCCGAGAACGCGACCGCGCAGCACGGTACCGACGGCGTCGGCCGGCGCTCGCTGATCAAGCGGTCCGCCGCGCTCGGGCTGGTCTCCGTACCCGCCATGAGCTTCCTGTCCGCGTGCGCCAGCGGCGGCGGAGGCGAGGAGTCGAACGACGACACCCAGGGCGACACCTCCAAGGACAACCCCTTCGGCGTCAAGAAGGGCAGCAAGCTCGACGTCGTCATCTTCAAGGGCGGTTACGGCGACGACTACGCCAAGGCCTGGGAGGCCGCGTTCCAGAAGAAGTGGGGCGTGACCTCCACCCACACCGGGACCCAGGAGATCACCGGCAAGCTCCAGCCGCGCTTCAACGCCGGCAACCCGCCGGACATCGTGGACAACTCCGGCGCCCAGAAGATCAAGATCGACGTCCTCTACAAGAACGGCCAGCTCCTCGATCTCGCCGAGGTCCTGGACGCGCCGAGCGTGGACGACCCGTCGAAGAAGGTCCGCGACACCGTCATCCCCGGCACCCTCGACCCGGGCCTCCAGGAGGGCAAGGTCGTCGCCCTCAACTACATCTACACGGTGTGGGGCCTGTGGTACTCCGGCAAGCTCTTCAAGGAGAAGGGCTGGGAGGAGCCCAAGACCTGGGACGACTTCCTCGCCATCTGCAAGGACGCCAAGTCCCAGGGCATCGGCGGCCTCGCTCACCAGGGCAAGTACCCGTACTACATCAACGTCGCCATCATGGACCTGATCGCCAAGAAGGGCGGTCTGGACGCCATGAAGGCGATCGACAACCTCGACCCCAAGGCGTTCGTCGGCTCCGACGCGGCGCAGGCGGCCGTCGAGGCGGTCTACGAGGTCGTCGAGAAGGGCTATCTGATGCCCGGGACGAACGGCCTGGACCACACCGAGTCGCAGACCCGCTGGAACCAGTACAAGGCCGCCTTCATCACCTCGGGCTCCTGGCTGGAGAACGAGCAGCTGAAGCAGACGCCCTCGGACTTCGACATGAAGTTCCTGCCGATGCCGGTGCTGGAGGGCAGCGCCATGCCGTTCGAGGCGATCCGGGCCGGCTCCGGCGAGCCCTTCATCATCCCGGCCAAGGCCAAGAACCTGCCCGCGGCCAAGGAGTTCGTGCGGATGATGCTCTCCCGCGAGTGGTCGACGCTGTTCGCCAAGGAGGCGAACTCGCTGACCATCCTCAAGGACGGCGTGGACCCGAGCGTGCAGTTGCGACCGGGAACGCAGTCCACCGTCGAGGCCTCCAAGGCGGCCGGTGACAACACCTTCCGCTTCCTGTACACCGAGTGGTACAGCGAGATGGACACCGCCATCCAGAACGCCTCCAACGAGCTGATGGCCCGCCGTATCCAGCCCAAGGAGTGGCTGAAGCGGGCGCAGGCCGCCGTCGACAAGGCGGCGAAGGACCCGGCCGCCGAGAAGAACCGCCGCGAGTAGTCCCGCCCGGGACGCACGGTCACCGTCGGGAACACCAGGGGCAGGAAACGCCAATGCGCAAAGGGCAGTACGGGTTCGTCGCGGGATTTCTCCTCATCCCCGTGGCGCTTTATCTGATCTTCGTCATCTGGCCGTACATCCAGACGTTCGGCTATTCGCTGACCGACTGGAAGGGCCAGTCGCAGACCTTCAGCTTCGTCGGACTGGACAACTACACGGCACTGTTCCAGGACGACATCTTCCTGGGGGCCATCTGGCACAACATCCTGTTCCTGGTGTTCATCCCGGTGATCACCATTCTGCTGGCGCTGTTCTTCGCGTTCATGCTGAACGCGGGCGGACGCGGCCGGGCCGGCGGGGTGTCCGGAGTCGCCGGGTCGAGGTTCTACAAGGTCGTCTACTTCTTCCCGCAGGTGCTGTCGCTGGCGATCCTCGCGGTGCTGTTCCGCGCGGTCTACCGCAGCGACGGCGGCGGCATGCTCAACGGGGCGCTGGTGAAACTCGGCCTGGTCGACGCCGACCGGCCGGTGGAGTGGCTCAACGAACCGAACTTCGTGCTCTGGGCGCTCATCGTGGTCGTCGTCTGGCA
Organism: Streptomyces sp. NPDC001532; assembly: GCF_040298625.1. NCBI lineage: Bacteria > Bacillati > Actinomycetota > Actinomycetes > Kitasatosporales > Streptomycetaceae > Streptomyces > Streptomyces sp. NPDC001532. Next base: position 65,090 of record NZ_JBEPAL010000038.1, on the reverse strand, counting down.
CGGCGTCGGCTTCTACCTGGTGCTCTTCTCGGCCGCCATGCAGTCCATCCCGAGGGACATCTACGAGGCCGCCCTGATCGACGGCGCCGGCCGCGCCCAGTCCTTCTTCCGCATCACCCTGCCGCTGCTGTGGGACTCCGTGCAGACGGCCTGGGTCTACCTCGGCATCGCGGCGATGGACATGTTCATCCTCGTGTCGACCATGACCTCCGGTGAGTTCGGCGGCGGCCCCGACCATCACAGCGAGGTCATGGCGACCGTGATGATGCGGAACTTCCTCTACTACGGCAAGAGCGGCTACGCCTGCGCCATGGGCGTGGTCATGCTGCTCCTCACCCTCATCCTGTCCGTGGTCATGCTGCGCGCCACCCGCCGCGACCGCGTCGAGTTCTGAGCGGGAGAGACGGGAGACACGACGATGAGCGCACCCCTGAAGGAAACCGCTCCGGCCCCGGCCGGGCGCACCCTGGACAAGGTCCCGCACACGCCCCGCGAGCGGCGCGGCGAGGGCGTCACCCTGAACGCCTTCTCGCACGGCTTCCTCGCCCTGTGGGCCCTGATGATCGTCCTGCCGCTGCTGTGGCTGATGCTCAGCGCCTTCAAGACCGACGCCCAGATCGCCGGCTCGGCCTTCGGCTGGCCCGAGAACTGGACGTTCGACGTCTTCTCGCGCGCGTGGGAGAAGGGCATCGGCGACTACTTCCTCAACACCGTCGTCGTGCTCGTCTTCTCGGTGCCGCTGACGATGCTGTTCGGCTCGATGGCCGCCTACGTGCTGGCCCGCTACCAGTTCTGGGGGAACCGCTTCCTCTACTACTTCTTCGTCGCGGGCGCGATGTTCCCGGTCTTCCTGGCCCTGGTCCCGCTGTTCTTCATGGTCAGACGGCTGGACATGCTGAACACCTACCAGGGTCTGATCCTGGTGTACGTCGCCTACTCCCTGCCGTTCACCGTCTTCTTCATGCACGCCTTCTTCCGGACCCTGCCCACGGCGGTCTTCGAGGCGGCGATCCTGGACGGGGCCTCGCACACCCGGACCTTCTTCCAGGTGATGCTGCCGATGGCGAAGCCCGGCCTGATCAGCGTGGGCATCTTCAACACGCTGGGGCAGTGGAACCAGTTCATCCTGCCGACGGTGCTGATGCAGCCGCAGAGCGGCGACGACCCCGAGCGGTACGTCCTCACCCAGGGGCTGATCCAGCTCCAGCAGCAGCAGGGCTACGCCTCCGACCTGCCGGTGCTCTTCGCCGGCGTGACCATCGCCATGATCCCCATGCTGGTGGTCTATCTGTCCTTCCAGCGCCAGGTGCAGGCCGGACTCACCTCGGCGACCTTGAAGTAGCTCTCCGCGAGCGGCCGTGCGCGCGCCGTCCCCGGCTCGGGGGCGGCGCGCGCCGGTGTGTCCCTCACCCCGGAAACTGTTCAACCTCTTGACGGGTGGCCCCCCGAACGGCTCAGCTTAGAGTTCACTAGTTGGACATAGACGGGGCCTCATCGAAGCGGTCCCGCGCGCAGGAGGTCGTCGTGGAGACTCCGGGGTCGCAGTCGTCGCTGCACCGAGCCAACCTGGAGCGGGTCGTACGTGCCGTGCGGCTGGCGGGATCGCTCACCCAGGCGGAGATCGCGAGGACGACGGGACTGTCCGCGGCGACCGTCTCCAACATCGTGCGAGAGCTGAAGGAAGGCGGGACCGTCGAGGTCACGCCCACCTCGGCGGGTGGTCGGCGGGCCCGCAGCGTCAGTCTGAGCGGGGACGCGGGCATCGTCATCGGGGTCGATTTCGGCCACACCCATTTGCGCGTCGCGGTCGGGAACCTCGCCCACCAGGTGCTGGCCGAGGAGTCCGAGCCACTGGATGTGGACGCCTCCGCCGCGCAGGGCTTCGACCGGGCGGAAGAGCTGGTCAACCGGCTGATCGCGGCCACCGGAGTGGACCGCTCGAAGATCGCCGGAGTGGGCCTCGGTGTGCCCGGTCCGATCGACGTGGAGTCCGGGACCCTGGGCTCGACCGCCATCCTGCCGGGCTGGACCGGCGCCAAGCCCGCCGAGGAGCTGCGGGGGCGCCTCGGCGTGCCCGTGCACGTGGACAACGACGCCAATCTGGGCGCCCTGGGCGAGCTGGTCTGGGGCAGCGGGAAGGGCGTGCGGGACCTGGCGTACATCAAGGTCTCCAGCGGTGTCGGAGCGGGCCTGGTCATCGACGGGAAGATCTACCGCGGGCCCGGTGGCACTGCGGGAGAAATAGGACATATTACACTTGATGAATCCGGCCCCGTCTGCCGCTGCGGAAACCGGGGCTGCCTGGAGACCTTCGCGGCCGCGCGCTATGTGCTGCCGCTCCTCCAGTCCAGTCACGGCACGGATCTGACCATGGAGGGTGTTGTCCGGCTGGCGCGGGACGGAGATCCGGGCTGCCGTCGGGTGATCGCCGACGTCGGCCGTCACATCGGCAGTGGAGTCGCCAACCTCTGCAATCTGCTGAACCCGAGCCGGGTGGTCCTGGGCGGTGATCTCGCCGAGGCCGGAGAGCTGGTGCTCGGGCCGATCAGGGAGTCCGTCGGCCGCTACGCCATTCCCAGCGCGGCGCGTCAACTGTCCGTTCTTCCCGGGGCACTTGGGGGCCGTGCGGAAGTGCTCGGAGCGCTCGCTCTCGCCCTCAGCGAGATGGGCGACTCGACCCTTTTGGACGGAAGCGTGTCAGGCACCCTCTCCGCCGTGGCACCTGCCTTCACTTAGAGAACGGATGGCACCGTTGCCAACCCGTTAAGGATTTACTTCTTGACGTCGCACGTGTGGCCGAGTTGACTTCCAGCCACCTCGGCCGCAACGACGCGGCCTCGTCAGGGAGGTTTCTGAAGTGAACACGCGTATGCGTCGTGCCGCCGTTGCCATCGCCGCGGGTGCGATGGCCGTCTCTCTCGCCGCCTGTGGCAGCGCTGAGGAGGCCGGTGGCGAGAAGGACTCCACCGGCTCCGCCGCCAAGGGTGACAACATCAAGATCGGTCTGCTCCTGCCGGAGAACCAGACCGCTCGGTACGAGAAGTTCGACCGGCCTCTGATCGAGGAAAAGATCAAGGAGCTGACGGACAACAAGGCGACCATCGAGTACAACAACGCCAAGCAGGACGCCAACCTCCAGGCGCAGCAGGTCGACACGATGATCACCAACAAGGTGGACGTGCTGATCCTGGACGCCGTGGACGCCAAGGCGATCAAGAACTCCGTCCAGAAGGCCGTGGACAACGGCATCAAGGTCGTCGCCTACGACCGCCTCGCCGAGGGCCCGATCAGCGCCTACACGTCCTTCGACAACGTCGCCGTCGGCAAGACCCAGGGCGAGGCCCTGGTCGCCGAGCTGGGCGACAAGGCCAAGGACGGCCAGATCGTCATGATGAACGGCTCCGTCACCGACCCGAACGCCGCCCAGTTCAAGGAAGGCGCCCACGCCGCCCTCGACGGCAAGGTGAAGATCGGCAAGGAGTACGACACCAAGGAGTGGAAGCCGGAGAACGCCAACTCCAACATGGAGGCGGCCATCTCGGCGCTCGGCAAGGACAAGATCGTCGGCGTCTACTCCGCCAACGACGGCATGGCGGGCGGCATCATCACCGCCCTGAAGGCGGCCGGCATCGACGTCCCGGTCACCGGCCAGGACGCCGAGCTCGCGGCCGTGCAGCGCATCGTCGCCGGTGAGCAGTTCATGAGCGTCTACAAGCCGTACGCCCCGGAGGCCGAGGCCGCCGCCGCCATGGCCGTCGCGCTGGCCAAGGGCGAGGACCTGGGCGCGGTCGCCAAGGACAAGGTGTCCAGCGACAGCGCCAAGGACGTCCCGTCCGTCCTGGTCGACGTCACCTCGCTGACCCAGGAGAACATCAACGACACCGTCATCAAGGACGGCGTCTACACCGCCGACGAGATCTGCACCGCCAAGTACAAGGCGGCCTGCGACAAGCTCGGCATCAAGTAAGCGGCAGCGAGTCCCCTCGCGCTACGGGAGTCCGCCCCCGGACTCCCGTACGGGACGACCGCCCTCACTCAAGGCTCCGCCGGCGCCTCGCGCATCACACAGCCCCGCAAGCTCGTGCGGGGCGCCGGTCGGAACACCCGGGGCACAGCCCCGGTCCACCCCCCAATCTTCTGCACAACCTCCCGCCGGGTCAGGCGGCGAAGGAGATGGTTCACGTGTCCGCTACGCCCGTGCTGGCGTTGCGCGGGGTCTCCAAGCGGTTCGGTGCCGTCCAGGCGCTCACCGACGTAGAGCTTGAGGTCCACGCCGGTGAAGTGGTCGCCCTGGTCGGCGACAACGGCGCCGGAAAGTCCACGCTGGTCAAGACGATCGCCGGCGTGCACCCCATCGATGAGGGCGCCATCGAATGGGACGGCAAGGCCGTATCGATCAACAAGCCCCACGACGCCCAGTCCCTGGGCATCGCGACGGTCTACCAGGACCTCGCGCTGTGCGACAACATCGATGTCGTCGGCAACCTGTTCCTCGGCCGCGAGCTGCGGAAGTGGGGCGTCCTCGACGAGGTCGAGATGGAGCGCCGCGCCCGCGAGCTGCTGACGACCCTGTCGATCCGCATCCCCAGCGTGCGCATCCCGATCGCCTCGCTCTCCGGCGGTCAGCGCCAGACCGTGGCCATCGCCCGCTCGATGCTCGGCGAGCCCAAGCTGGTCATCCTCGACGAGCCCACCGCGGCCCTCGGCGTGGAGCAGACCGCCCAGGTCCTCGACCTGGTCGAGCGGCTGCGGGAGCGCGGCCACGCCGTCATCCTGATCAGCCACAACATGGCCGATGTGAAGGCCGTCGCCGACAAGGTGGCGGTACTGCGTCTCGGTCGCAACAACGGCGTCTTCGAGGTCAAGACGACCTCGCAGGAGGAGATCATCTCCGCCATCACCGGCGCCACCGACAATGCCGTGACCCGCCGTGCGGCGCGCACGAACGGGGAGGGTTCCCAGTGAGCATCGACAAGACCTCCGCCACGGCGACGTCGAAGGACGAACACGCCGTGGAGAACCCCGAGGCGGCCGCCGACGCGGTCACCGCGGTAGACCCCCGCCTGCTCGTCCGCGAGGAGGGCCTGCTCGGTTACTGGACCGAGTTCAAGCGCAAGATGCGCGCCGGTGAACTGGGCTCCCTCCCGGTCGTCGTCGGCCTGGTGATCATCTGCATCGTCTTCCAGAGCCTGAACTCGGCGTTCCTGTCCGCGCAGAACATCAGTGACATCACCGTCACGATGGTCGGCACCGGCATGATCTCCGTCGGCATCGTCTTCGTGCTGCTGCTCGGCGAGATCGATCTGTCCGTCGGCTCGGTCAGCGGCGCCTCCAGCGCCATCGCGGCCGTCCTCGCGGTCAACCAGGGCTGGCCCGAGTGGGCGGCGGTGCTGTTCGCGGTCGCCGCGGGTGCCGCCATCGGTGCCGCGCACGGCTTCTTCTTCGCCGTCCTCGGCGCGCCCGCCTTCGCGGTCACGCTGGCCGGCCTGCTGTTCTGGCTCGGCTTCATGCTCCAGACGCTGGGCGAGAACGGCACGATCAACCTGGACAGCGACGGCTTCATCGGCCAGCTGACCACGTACTTCTTCACGGACGTCGCCGCCGCCTACGGCCTGGCGGCCGTGGTGACGGTGCTGTTCTTCGTCAGCTCGTTCCTGGGCAACCGGCGGCGTGAGGCGGCGGGCATCCCGTCCCGGCCGCTGAACGAGACGCTCCTGCGCACCGGTCTGCTCGCCGTGATCTCCTTCGCCGCGGCCTTCATGTACAACCAGTACAAGGGCCTGCCGCTGGCCACGGTGATCTTCCTGGTGTTCCTGGTCGCCACGGACTTCGTGCTCCGGCGCACCCCCTACGGCCGCAAGATCTTCGCCCTCGGCGGCAGCGTCGAGGCGTCCCGGCGAGCCGGCATCAACGTCACCGCGGTGCGGATCTCGGTCTTCGCGATCTCCGGCGGCTTCGCGGCGATCGGCGGCCTCTTCCTGGCCTCCAAGATCGCCTCCGCCAACCAGAGCGCCGGCACCGGCGACCTGCTGATGAACGCGATCGCCGCGGCCGTGATCGGTGGCACCAGCCTCTTCGGTGGCCGGGGCCGCACCTGGAACGCCCTGCTCGGCGTCCTGGTGATCGTCTCCATCCAGTACGGCCTCCAGCTGGAGTCCATCGCCGAACCGGTGAAGTACATGATCACCGCCGGCGTGCTGCTGACCACCGTGGTCATCGACTCGATCACGCGTAAGACGCAGAAGACGGCCGGCCGCGCCTAGCGGTCAGCCCCCCGTACTGTGCCCGGCACCAACGGCGGTGCCGGGCACAGCCATGTCGTACCGACGGCTCCGGATGGGTAGAGCCGAACCCGTGACGTACGACGCACCGCCCGGGCGTCGGGCCCAGAGGCGGAACATTAGACTCGACAAGCCCGGCAACAGCTCGATCAGCTCTACTGCAAGGAGGCACGGGTGCCGCTGCTGACCCGCATCACGGGACCGCGCGATCTGGACCGGCTCAGCCAGGAGGAGCTCGTCCAGCTGGCAGAGGAGATCCGGACCTTCCTCGTCGACGCGGTCGCCAAGACCGGCGGCCACCTGGGTCCCAACCTCGGCGTGGTGGAACTCACCATCGCCCTGCACCGGGTCTTCGACTCGCCGAAGGACAAGGTGCTGTGGGACACCGGCCACCAGGCCTACGTCCACAAGCTGCTCACCGGCCGCCAGGACTTCACCGGACTGCGCAGCAAGGGCGGCCTTTCGGGCTACCCCTCGCGGGCCGAGTCCGACCACGACGTCATCGAGAACAGCCACGCCTCCACGGTGCTCGGCTGGGCCGACGGCCTCGCCAAGGCCAACCAGCTCAGAAAACGCGACAGCCACGTCGTCGCCGTCATCGGTGACGGCGCCCTCACCGGCGGTATGGCCTGGGAGGCGCTGAACAACATCGCCGACGCCAAGGACCGCCCGCTGGTCATCGTCGTCAACGACAACGAGCGCTCCTACGCGCCGACCATCGGCGGCCTCGCCAACCACCTCGCGACCCTGCGCACCACCGACGGCTACGAACGCTTCCTGGCCCGCACCAAGCAGGTCCTGGAGCGCACCCCGGTCCTCGGCAAGCCGCTCTACGAGACCCTGCACGGCGCCAAGAAGGGCCTGAAGGACTTCATCGCGCCGCAGGGCATGTTCGAGGACCTCGGCCTGAAGTACGTCGGCCCGATCGACGGCCACGACATGGAGGCCCTGGAGTCCGCGCTCGCCCGCGCCAAGCGGTTCGGCGGCCCGGTCATCGTGCACTGCCTCACCGAGAAGGGCCGCGGCTACGAGCCCGCCGAGCAGGACGAGGCCGACCGCTTCCACGGCATCGGCCCCATCCACCCCGACACCGGCCTGCCCATCAAGGCCGCCGCCGCCAGCTGGACCTCCGTCTTCGGTGACGAGATGGTGAAGCTCGGCAAGGAGCGGGACGACATCGTCGCCATCACCGCGGCGATGCTCCAGCCGGTCGGCCTGAAGAAGTTCGCGGACACCTTCCCGGACCGGATCTACGACGTCGGCATCGCCGAGCAGCACGCCGCCGTCTCCGCGGCCGGCCTCGCCACCGGCGGACTGCACCCGGTCTTCGCGGTGTACGCCACCTTCCTCAACCGCGCCTTCGACCAGGTCCTCATGGACGTGGCCCTGCACAGGTGCGGGGTGACGTTCGTCCTCGACCGCGCCGGCGTCACCGGCGACGACGGCGCCTCGCACAACGGCATGTGGGACATGTCGATGCTCCAGGTCGTCCCCGGCCTGCGGATCGCCGCCCCGCGCGACGCCGAGCAACTGCGCGCCCAGTTGCGCGAGGCCGTCGACGTCGACGACGCGCCGACCGTGCTGCGCTACTCCAAGGGCGTCGTCGGCCCCGCCGTACCGGCCGTGCGGCGGGTGGGCGGCATGGACGTGCTGCGCGAGCCCGGCACGGACCGGCCGGACGTGCTGCTGGTCTCGGTCGGCGCGCTGGCCCCGATGTGCCTGGAGATCGCCGGCCTGCTCGACCGGCAGGGCATCTCCACCACCGTCGTCGACCCGCGCTGGGTCAAGCCGGTGGACGAGGCGCTGGCCCCGCTCGCCGAGCGGCACCGGGTCGTCGTCACCGTCGAGGACAACTCCCGCGTCGGCGGTGTCGGCGCGGCCGTCTCGCAGGCCCTGCGGGACGCGGGCGTCGACCTGCCGCTGCGCGACTTCGGCATCCCGCCGCGCTTCCTCGACCACGCCTCGCGCGCCGAGGTCATGGCCGAGATCGGCCTCACCGCGCCGGACATCGCCCGCCAGGTGACCGGCCTGGTCTCCAAGCTCGACGGCCAGCCCCACTCCCGGCTCCGCGCGGGCGCGGGCTCCTCCTCCGACCGCGCCACGGCGGCCGAGGCCGAGCCGGCCCGCGACTGACCGCCCCGACCGCCACCCGGCCCTCCCCCGCGACGCGTCCGCGCCGCGGGGGAGGGCCGGGGTGTGCCGGGGGCCGGGCCGGGGTCAGCGGCGCAAAAACTCCAGCAGGTCCTGCTCGAAGCGTTCCTTGTCGCCCGCGACCATCGCGATGCCGTGCGAGCCGCCCTCGTACACCTTCAACGCGGCGTCGGGTGATCTCGGCGGACGTGCGGCCGGTGGCGTCGACCCTCCGCGGCCGCGACGGCGTCGACCCTCCGTGGCCGCGACGGTCGCGGGCGGGCGGACGGTCCGCGCGGTCCCTTCGCCCGCTGGTCCGGACGGGCTACCGGTGGCACCGTGAAGGGTGGTCGCACCGGCCCGTTCGCGTGAAAGCGCCCGCGTCGGGGCATGCGCACAACGCCCCCTCTCGATCATGTCGAGGACGACAAAGCGTGGGAGGTAACCGTGAGCAGCACCCTCTTCCGGACGAAGAAGGTCGAGCAGTCCATCCTCGATACCGAGGAGCCGGAGCACGCCCTCAAGAAATCACTCTCGGCCCTGGACCTGACGGTCTTCGGTGTCGGTGTCATCATCGGCACCGGCATCTTCGTGCTGACCGGCACGGTCGCCAAGAACAACGCGGGCCCCGCGGTGGCCCTCGCGTTCGTCGCGGCAGGCGTCGCCTGCGCGCTCGCCGCGCTCTGCTACGCCGAGTTCGCCTCCACGGTCCCGGTCGCCGGCTCCGCGTACACCTTCTCGTACGCCTCCCTGGGCGAGCTGCCCGCCTGGATCATCGGCTGGGACCTGGTCCTCGAGTTCGCGCTCGGCACGGCGGTGGTGGCCGTCGGCTGGTCGGGCTACGTCCAGTCGCTGATGGACAACGCGGGCTGGCAGCTGCCCACGGCGCTCGGCAGCCGGGAGGGCGCCGACGGCTTCGGCTTCGACATCCTCGCCGCCGTACTGGTCCTGCTGCTCACCGTGATCCTGGTGATCGGCATGAAGCTGTCCGCGCGGGTCACCCAGGTCGTGGTCGCCATCAAGGTGACCGTCGTCCTCGTCGTGATCATCGCGGGCGCCTTCCTGATCGACGGCGCCAACTACGACCCGTTCGTCCCCGACGCGCAGGCGGTGCCGGCCGGTGACAGCCTCCAGGCTCCGCTGATCCAGCTGATGTTCGGCTGGGCGCCCTCCAACTTCGGTGTGATGGGCATCTTCACCGCCGCCTCCGTCGTCTTCTTCGCGTTCATCGGCTTCGACGTGGTGGCCACCGCCGCCGAGGAGACCAGGAACCCGCAGCGCGACATGCCGCGCGGCATCCTCGGCTCGCTGCTGATCTGCACCACCCTCTACGTCCTGGTGTCGATCGTCGTCACCGGTATGCAGCACTACAGCGAACTGTCGGAGAGCGCCCCGCTCGCCGACGCCTTCAAGGCCACCGGGCACCCCTGGTACGCGGGCTTCATCAGCTTCGGCGCCGCCGTCGGCCTGACCACCGTCTGCATGATCCTGCTGCTCGGCCAGACCCGGGTGTTCTTCGCGATGAGCCGCGACGGACTGCTGCCCCGGTTCTTCTCGCACGTCCACCCCCGGTTCCGGACCCCGCACCGTCCGACCATCCTGCTCGGCGTGATCATCGCGATCCTGGCGGGCTTCACCCCGCTGAACGAACTCGCCGCGCTGGTGAACATCGGCACCCTGTTCGCCTTCGTGGTGGTGGCGATCGGCGTCATCGTCCTCCGCCGGACCCGCCCCGACCTGCCCCGCTCCTTCCGCACGCCGTGGGTGCCGGTCATCCCGATCCTGTCGGTGTGCGCCTCGCTGTGGCTGATGCTGAACCTGCCCGCCGAGACCTGGGTGCGGTTCGCGGTCTGGATGGCGGCCGGGTTCGTCGTCTACTTCCTGTACGGCCGTTCCCACAGCCGTCTCGGCCGGCACCAGGAGACCACCACCGAGGACATCGTGGAGGGCCACGAGCACCGCGACCGATGACCGACCGCCGACCACGGCGGGTCACCACGATCCTCGGCCACCGGCCCCGTATGTCCCGCTTCGTCGGGAGGTGCGGGGCCGGATAGCGTACGGCGCATGCGCGTCGAGCCCCTCCATCCGGCACGTACCGTCACCGGCCCGCGGGCGGAACCCGCCTACTGGGCGCGGCTGCTGCCCGGGCTGGCACTGCTCGCCTGCGTCACCCGCGTGCCCTCCTTCGCCCGGCCGCTGTGGAACCCCGACGAGGGCTACCTCGCCGTCCAGGCACGGATACTGGCACACGGCGGACAGCTGTACGAGACGGTCGTGGACCGCAAACCGCCGCTGGTGCCCTGGCTGTACGAGGCGGCCTTCGCGGTGGCCGGCTCCGGCTCGCTGACCTCCGTGCGGGTGCTCGCGATCGCCGCCCAGCTGCTCACCGCCGTCCTGCTGGCCGCACTGGCCCGCCGCCGCTGGGGCGACCGGGCCGGCCGCACCGCCGGGGTGCTGTACCTGCTGATCTCCATCGGCCTCAACCCCGAGGACGCCCAGGCCGCCGGGTTCGAACTGTTCATACTGCCGGGCACCGCCGCCGCGATGTGGTGCGCCGACCGGTGCCGCTGGGGCGCGGCGGGCGCCGCCGTGGCCTGCGCCGTCCTCGCCAAGCAGACCGGCGGCGCGGTGCTGCTGCCGGTGGTCTGGCTGTGCGTCACCTCCGGCGCCGCCCGCACCGGCCTGCCCCGCCTGGCCGCCGGCGCGGTCCTGCCGGTCGCGGCGGCGGCCCTGCTCACCGACCCGTCCGGCTTCCTGTTCTGGACCGTCACCGGCTCCACGGCCTACGCCGCCTTCTCCGGCTCCGCGCTGCACGCCCTCACCCGCGCCCTGGGCAACGCGGCGATCCTCGCGGCGGCCTGCGCGGGACTCCTTCCGCCGCTCGTGCGGATACTGCGCCTCGACCGCGCCGGCCACGGCGACCTGTGGCTGTGGCTGGCCACGTCGGCGGGCGCGGCGCTGACCGGCTTCCACTTCTTCGGCCACTACTACCTGCAACTCCTGCCGCCGCTCGCCCTGCTGGCGACCGCGGCGCTGCGGACCGCCCCGCGCGAACGGCTGCGGACCGCCGTCCTCACCTCCGCCGGCGCCTGCGCCGTCTTCCTGGCCTGGGGCCTGACCGCGCCGGGCGGCGAACTCGCCCACGCCCAGCGCCTCGCCGCGGTCACCGCGCACCGCACCGCGCCCGACGAACCCGTCCTGATCTGGGGCATGCACCCGGAGACGTACTGGCTCGCCGACCGCACCCCCGCCAGCCGCTACCTCACCGCCGGGCTGCTCACCAACTACAGCGGCGGCCGCGACGGCGCGCACGTCGGCGAGGAGCACGCCGTGGCCGGCGCCTGGCCGGTCTTCCGCCGCGAACTCGCCCTGCACGCACCGCCCCTGATCGTCGACGACTCCCGCGGCAAGCCCTACGCCCCCGCACACCTGCCGACCCTGCGCCGGCTGCTCGACGCCCGCTACGAGGTGGTGGGCAGGGTGGACGGGGCGGTGCTGTACGGACGGGTGGGCTGAGGATCGGCCGTTCCCCGCACGCCGGCCGCACCGCCTAGCCGCGTACCGTCCGAGGCCCCGCGACCTCCGCGCCCAGGGCGGTCACCCGGCGGCGCAGTTCGCGGTCGGCGGTGACCACCAGGCAGCGGCGGTCGCCGGCCGCGGCGACCAGCTCGACCATGCGGTCGTCACCGCTGCCGGGCGCCGCCTCGACGCGGACGCCGGGCACCGAGTCCACGCCGCGGGCCGCGCCCTCGACCACCAGGACGATCTCGGTGGGTTCCTGACGTCCCGGCAGGCCGTCCACCGCCAGCCGGTCCCGCAGGCGTTCGGCCGCGCCGCGCCGGTCCCGCCACCAGCCGTCGGGCACCGAACCGACCACGTTGGCGGCGTCGACGACGACGAGGAGCGGGGCAGTCATGCCCCCAGGGTCGCACGGGGCCGCGGGACGGGCGTCGCCGCGGGCCCGATTAGAGTGGGGCCGTGTCGATGGTCAGTACAGTGAACGGCGACTGGCTCATACGCGGGCGCGACGGCCGGCTCGGTGTCTACACCACCCGTGGCGACGCCGTCCTGAGCCGGGCCGAACGCCACCCCGGCGGCGACTGGACGCCCTGGCGCACGGTGGGCGGGGAGCAGCGCCTGCACACCGGACTCGCCGTCGGCCGAGGCGCCGACGGTTACGCCCATCTGGTCTCCTGGCGGCCCACCACCGGCGACGAGGCGGGCCTGGTGCACTCCACCCACTTCCGCGCGCATCTCGCCGCGCTCGACTGGCTGCCGATCGGCCATCCCAACAAGCAGGGCGCGCGGACCGGGCGGCCCGCCGTGGCCGTGGACGCCCAGGGCCGGGCGTACGTCTTCGTCGGCAATCGCGGCAAGGGCGTGCACACCATCAACCAGAAGGAGCGCGGCGGCTGGACCGGCTGGCACGACCTCAAGGGCTCCAAGGTGCACGAGGAACTGGTCGCCGTCACGGGGGAGTCGGGCCGGGTGGAGCTGTACGGCGTCGGTCCGGCGGGCGTGCTGCGCTGGCTCCAGGAGGAGCCCGGTGCGCGCCCCGTGGCCGCCGATCCACTGCCGGTGCGCGTCGAGCCGGGCACGGCGGCCGCCCTGCCCACGTCCAAGGAGCACACCACGCTGTTCTTCGCGGACCCCGAGGGCATGCTGTACGCCTGGCGGCCGGGCGCCGACCCAGTGCCGCTGCTCGCCGCGGCGGGCCCCGGTCCCCTCGCCGTCCTGCGCTGCGTCCTGGACGGCCACGACTGCACCCTGCTCGCCCAGCGCTCCGCCTCGGGCCGGGTCGCCTTCGCCGCGTACCCGACCGAGGACGAGTCGGCGGGCCTGTGGTGGACGGAGTCCGGCCCGCAGCTCCCGGTGGGGACCCGGGTGGCCCTCGCGGAGGACGCCGAGGGCCGGGTGGTGGCCGCGACGGTCACCCCGGACGGGGAGTTGCGGGTGGCCCGTCAGAAGGACGAGCCGGGCCTGGCGCTGGCGGCCTGGCGCACGGTGTGACCCGTACGACGCGAAGTGCCCCGCACACCGTCCGGTGTGCGGGGCACTCTCGTGCGCGTGATGGCGGGGTTACGCCGGGACGCTCGCCACGCCCTGCGCCAGGAACCGCTTGCCGTTCACCCGCTCGGAGACGCCCTCGCGGTCCAGGTACGGCGTGATGCCGCCCAGGTGGAAGGGCCAGCCGGCGCCGGTGATCAGGCACAGGTCGATGTCCTGGGCCTCGGCGACGACGCCCTCGTCCAGCATCAGGCCGATCTCCTGCGCGACGGCGTCCAGGACGCGGGCGCGCACCTGCTCCTCGGTCAGGACGGTGTCGCCCTGCTTCAGCAGCGCGGCGACCTCCGGGTCCAGCTCGGGCTTGCCGCTGTCGTAGACGTAGAAGCCGCGCTTGCCCGCCTCGACGACCGCCTTGAGGTTCGGGGAGACCGTGAAGCGGTCCGGGAAGGACCGGTTGAGCGTCTCGGAGACGTGCAGCCCGATCGCCGGGCCGACCAGCTCCAGCAGGACCAGCGGCGACATCGGCAGGCCCAGCGGCTCGACCGCCTTCTCGGCGATCTCGACGGGGGTGCCCTCGTCGATGACGTTCTGGATCTCGCCCATGAAGCGCGTCAGGATGCGGTTCACGACGAACGCCGGGGCGTCCTTCACGAGCACCGCGGTCTTCTTCAGCTTCTTGGCGACACCGAACGCCGTGGCCAGAGAGGCGTCGTCGGTCTGCTCGCCGCGGACGATCTCCAGCAGCGGGAGGATCGCGACCGGGTTGAAGAAGTGGAAGCCGACGACCCGCTCGGGGTGCTTCAGCTTCGACGCCATCTCGGAGACGGACAGCGAGGAGGTGTTGGTGGCGAGGATCGCGTGCGCCGGGGCGACCGCCTCGACCTCGGCGAACACCTGCTGCTTGACGCCCATCTCCTCGAACACGGCCTCGATGATGAAGTCCGCGTCGGCGAAGCCCTCGGCCTTGTCCAGGACACCGCTGACCAGCGCCTTGAGGCGGTTGGCCTTGTCCTGGTTGACCCGGCCCTTGGCGAGCAGCTTGTCGATCTCGGCGTGGACGTAGCCCACACCCTTGTCGACGCGCTCCTGGTCGATGTCGGTCAGGACGACCGGGACCTCCAGGCGGCGCAGGAAGAGCAGGGCGAGCTGCGAGGCCATCAGGCCCGCGCCCACGACGCCCACCTTGGTGACCGGGCGGGCCAGGCTCTTGTCCGGGGCGCCGGCCGGGCGCTTGCCGCGCTTCTGCACCAGGTTGAAGGCGTAGATGCCGGAGCGCAGTTCACCGCCCATGATCAGGTCGGCGAGCGCCTTGTCCTCGGCGTCGTAGCCCTGCTGGAGGTCGCCGTTCTTGGCGGCGGCGATGATGTCGAGGGCGCGGTAGGCGGCCGGGGCCGCGCCGTGCACCTTGCCGTCCGCGATGAAGCGGCCCTTGGCGACGGCCTGGTCCCAGGCCTCGCCGCGGTCGATCACCGGGCGGTCGATGACGATCTCGCCCTTGAGGACGGACGCCGTCCACAGCAGCGACTGCTCCAGGAAGTCCGCGCCCTCGAAGAGCGCGTCGGCGATCCCGAGCTCGTAGACCTGCTTGCCCTTGAGCTGCTTGTTCTGGTTGAGGCTGTTCTCGATGATCACCGAGACGGCCTTGTCCGCGCCGATCAGGTTCGGCAGCAGCGTGCAGCCGCCCCAGCCGGGCACCAGGCCGAGGAAGACCTCGGGGAGCGAGAAGGCGGGCAGGGCCGCGGACACCGTGCGGTAGGTGCAGTGCAGGCCGACCTCGACGCCACCGCCCATGGCGGCGCCGTTGTAGTACGCGAAGGTCGGGACCGCGAGGCCGGACAGCCGCTTGAAGACGTCGTGGCCGCCCTTGCCGATGGCGTAGGCGTGGTCCCACTCCTTCAGCAGCTCGACGCCCTTGAGGTCGGCGCCGACGGCGAAGATGAACGGCTTGCCGGTGATGCCGACGCCGACGATCTCGCCGTCCGAGGCCTCCTTCTGGACCTGGTCGATGGCGGCGTCCAGGTTCGCCAGCGACTGGGGGCCGAAGGTGGTCGGCTTGGTGTGGTCGTGCCCGTTGTCGAGGGTGATCAGGGCGAACCGGCCCGCCCCGAACGGCAGGTCGAAGTGGCGTACGTGCGCCGACGTGACGACCTCGTCCGGGAACAGCTCGGCCGCACCCTTCAGCAGCTCGGTGGTGGTGCTCACTTGTCCCCCTCGAAGTGCGGGTTCTCCCAGATGACCGTCGCGCCCATGCCGAAGCCGACGCACATGGTGGTCAGGCCGTAGCGGACGTGCGGCTGCTCCTCGAACTGGCGGGCCAGCTGCGTCATCAGACGGACGCCGGAGGAGGCGAGCGGGTGGCCGAAGGCGATGGCGCCGCCGTACTGGTTGACGCGCTCGTCGTCGTCGGCGATGCCGTAGTGGTCCAGGAAGGCCAGGACCTGGACGGCGAAGGCCTCGTTGATCTCGAAGAGGCCGATGTCGGAGATGGACAGGCCCGCCTGGGCGAGCGCCTTCTCCGTGGCCGGGATCGGGCCGTAGCCCATGACCTCCGGCTCGACGCCCGCGAAGGAGTAGGAGACCAGGCGCATCTTCACGGGGAGGCCGTGCTCCCGCGCGAAGTCCTCGGAGGCGATGAGGGAGGCGGTGGCGCCGTCGTTCAGACCGGCCGCGTTGCCGGCGGTGACCCGGCCGTGGACGCGGAACGGGGTCTTCAGGCCGGAGAGGTTCTCCAGGGTGGTGCCCGGGCGCATCGGCTCGTCGGCGGTGACCAGGCCCCAGCCCGTCTCACCGGCCTCGGGGTTGGTGCGGCGCACCGAGACCGGCACGAGGTCGGCCTGGATCTTGCCGTTGGCGTACGCCTTGGCGGCCTTCTCCTGGGAGCGGACCGCGTACTCGTCCGCGCGCAGCTTGGTGATCTGCGGGTAGCGGTCGTGCAGGTTCTCCGCGGTCATGCCCATGAACAGGGCGGACTCGTCGACCAGCTTCTCGGAGACGAACCGCGGGTTCGGGTCGACGCCCTCGCCCATCGGGTGGCGGCCCATGTGCTCGACACCGCCGGCGATGGCGATGTCGTAGGCGCCGAAGGCGACGGAGCCGGCCACCGTGGTGACGGCGGTCAGGGCGCCCGCGCACATGCGGTCGATGGAGTAGCCGGGGACGGACTGCGGCAGACCCGCGAGGATGCCGGCCGTGCGGCCGATGGTCAGGCCCTGGTCACCGATCTGGGTGGTCGCGGCGATGGCGACCTCGTCGATCTTCTTGGGGTCCAGGCCGGGGTTGCGGCGCAGCAGCTCCCGGATCGCCTTCACGACGAGGTCGTCGGCGCGGGTCTCGTGGTAGATGCCCTTCGGGCCCGCCTTGCCGAACGGGGTGCGGACGCCGTCTACGAAGACGACGTCCCTGACGGTACGAGGCACGATGGCTCTCCTCCAGGGTGCGGGGTGGCACTGCTGCGGCACGCATGCGCTGAGCGCGCGCTCAGGCCCATGCTACTCATGGGTAATGTGACTGCCCAGTCCCCCCGCCCCAAGCGGCGAACGTCACACCCCGCCGTCATGCCTTCGGCGGGGCCGTCGACCCCCGGGGCGCCAGCACGGGCGTCGGCACCGGGTGTGACCCGGGACCCTCCCCGGTGATCACCCCGAACAGCGTCCGCGCCACCTCCGCGCCGAACCCGTGCACGTCATGGCTCATCGCGGACAGCGTCGGATGCGTCAGCCGGCACAGCTGCGAGTCGTCCCACGCCAGCAGCGACACGTCCTCCGGCACCCGCAGTCCCATCTCCGACGCCACCGACAGGCCCGCGACCGCCATGATGTCGTTGTCGTAGAGGATGGCCGTCGGCCGGTCCGGCGAGGACGCCGTCAGCAGGGACCGCGTGGCCCTGGCGCCCGCCTCGCCGGAGAAGTCGGTCGCCACCTGCCACGCCCCGGCCAGCCCCAGCTCCCGCGCCGCCTCGTCGAACGCGGCCGTGCGCAGCGCCGTGTGCCCGAGGGAGGCCGCGCCGCCCACCCGGGCGATCCGCCGGTGCCCCAGCGCCGCCAGATACCGCACCGCCTCGCCGACGGCGGTGGTGTCGTCGGTCCACACCGAGGTCAGCGAGCCGGTCAGCGACGGATGCCCGACGGCGACCACCGGCAGCCCGAGCCGCTCCGCCACCGGCACCCGGGGGTCGTCCGCGCGGAAGTCGACCAGGATCGAGCCACCGATCTGCCGGCCCTTCCACCAGGTCTCCAGCAGCCCGGCCTCCTCCTCCAGGTTCTTCACCAGCCGCAGCAGCAGCGAACAGGAGTGCTCGGTCAGCACGCTCTCCACGCCCGAGACGAACTCCATGTAGAACGGCTCCAGGCCCAGCATCCGGGCCGGCCGGCAGATCGCCAGCCCCACCACGTCCACCCGCGCCCCGGCCAGCGACCGCGCGGTCAGACTGGGCGCCCAGCCCAGCTCCCGGGCGGCCTGGAAGATCCGCTCCCGGGTCGCCTCCGACAGCCCCGGCTTGTGGTTGAAGGCGAGCGAGACGGCACCCTTGGAGACACCGGCGCGCGCGGCGACGTCCTTGATGGTGACGCGAGGACCATGAAGGGCTGTCATCGAGAGGGCTCCATGCAGTACAGGGCGGACCGGACGGCGGCCGCGTCAGGATTCTCCCAGCCCGTGACCCCGATGGTCACCCGTTCGCCCGGCAGCGGCGTCACCAGCCCGCGATCGGCCCGCGCCGCCGGGTCCGGCCGGTCGGCCTGGAGCAGCAGATCTCGCACCAGGGTCCGGGCCGTCACCTCCACCCCGCCCGGCACCAGCGCCACCTCGAACTCCGGGCGCGGGTACGGGATCTCGCGGTCCGGCACCGGGAAGCGCACGGCGCGCGGCCCGGCCGCGTCGGCCACCAGGAACTCCTTCGGCCCGGCCGGTTCCAGCCCGTCCGGCACGGGCACCGCCGTCACCGCCCGCCGCGCCACGGTGAACGCCACCTCCGCCGCATGCGCTCCTCCTAAACCGGTCCACACCGGAGTGGGGTTTTTGTGTTGTATTGCGCCTACATCCTTGGCGGAATTGGGACTTTACCGGTTGAGAAAGCGCTGTCAGAGTGCCGAAACCAGCCAACCCGCACGTGCTCGTCCGTCCCGAGAACGGAGCCGCACATGAACCGCCGCACCGCCCTCACCGCCGCAGCGGCCGCCCTGCTGCTCTCCGCCTGCACCGGAACCGGAGGCAGTACGAAGGGCGCGGAGGCCAAGGCCCCCGACGACCCGGCCGAGGTGAGCGGGACCATCACCGTCCTCACCCAGCGCACCGACCTGGTGCAGAACGGCACGCTGAAGAAGTACGCCGCCGAGTTCAACAGGACCTACCCGAAGGTGAAGGTGGAGTTCCAGTCCCTCACCAACTACGAGGCCGAGGTCAAGATCCGGATGAACACGGAGAACTACGGCGACGTCCTGATGATCCCCACGGTCATCGAGAAGGCCGACTACCCGAAGTTCTTCGCCTCGCTGGGGACCGAGGCCGAACGCGGCGAGAAGTACCGTTTCACCGACTACACGGCCGTCGACGGCAAGGTCTACGGGCAGAGCCCCATCGGCGTGATGCCCGGCTTCGTCTACAACAAGCGCGTCTGGCGCGAGGCCGGCGTCACCGAGTGGCCCACCACGCCCGACGCCTTCCTGGCCGGCCTCCAGGCCGTCAAGGACCGCACCGACGCCGTCCCGTACTACACCAACTTCGCCGCCCAGTGGCCGCTGACCTCCTGGACCTCGGTCAACGGCTCCGTCGGCTGCGACACCCGGGCCTCCACCGAGCTGGCCGAGGGCAACCCCTGGGCCGAGGGCGCCGACCTGCGCGTCGCCGACACCCTGCTGCACGACATCGTGGCCCGCGGCCTCGCCGAGAAGGACCCCACCACCACCAACTGGGAGGCCTCCAAGGCCCGGCTGGCCAAGGGCGAGATCGCCACCCAGTGGCTCGGCACCTGGGCCCTCGTCCAGTTCCAGGACGCCGCCCGCAAGGCCGGCGTCAGCCCCGACGACATCGGCTTCATGCCGTTCCCCGCCCAGGTGGACGGCGAGTTCTGCGCGGTCCTCGCCCCGGACTACAACCAGGCCGTCAACATCCACTCCGACCACAAGGAGGCGGCCCGCGCCTGGATCGACTGGTTCACCGACGAGTCCGGCTACGTCGAGGACAACCTCGCCATCTCCCCGCTCCAGGACGCGCCCCTGCCCGAGGTGCTGAAGCCGTACGAGGAGGCCGGTGTGAAGCTCATCGAGCTGGACGACTCCGCCGGCGCCGAGGTCAAGGCGATCGACAACCGGTCCGAGGTCGGCATCTACAAGCCGGACTACCGCCAGGACCTGATCGACCTCGCCCGCGGCGCCAGGGACGGCAGCCTGGACGCCTTCCTCGACGAGCTGGGCGAGCGCTGGACCGAGACGCAGAAGTCCCTGGGGTCCTGATGACCGACCTCACCGCGAAGGCGCCGGACCGGGCCGTCGCCGCGCCCGCGCCGCCGCTGCCCGCCCCGGCGCCGCGCCGGACCCGGATGCGGCGGGGCGTCACCCCCTGGCTGTTCCTGATCGCCCCGCTGGCACTGCTGATCACCTTCACCTACGCGCCGATCGCCAACATGGTCGCGTACAGCTTCACCGACTGGGACGGCGTCAGCCCCGAGCTGAGCTACACCGGCGCCGGGAACTACGTGGAGATCTTCACCCGCGAGGAGCTCTTCCAGGTCTTCTTCGTCTCCGGCTACTACCTCGCCGCCTCCGCGGTGCAGATCGTCGCCGCGCTCTGGTTCGCGACCGTGCTCAGCTTCGACGTGCGCTTCCGGAACTTCTTCAAGGGCGTGCTGTTCTTCCCGTACCTGATCAACGGGGTCGCGATCGGCTTCGTCTTCCTCTACTTCTTCCAGGATGGCGGCACCCTCGACTCGGTGCTCGGCCTGTTCGGCGCCGACCCCGACCACGCCTGGCTGGGCGACCCGGCCTCGGCGAACACCTCGCTCGCGGGTGTCTCCGTCTGGCGCTACCTGGGCCTGAACTTCGTCCTCTTCCTCGGCGCCATCCAGTCCATCCCGGGCGAGCTGTACGAGGCGGCCGAACTGGACGGGGCGAACCGCTGGCAGCAGTTCCGGCACATCATCGCGCCCGGCATCAAGCCGGTCCTGACCCTCACCGTGATCCTGTCGGTCTCCGGCTCGCTGTCGGCCTTCGAGATCCCGTACATCATGACCGGCGGCGCGACCGGCACCGAGACCTTCGTGATCCAGACCGTGAAGCTGGCCTTCCAGTTCAACAAGACGGGGCTCGCCTCCGCGGCGGCCGTCGTGCTGCTGCTGATCATCCTGCTGGTGACCTGGGTGCAGCGCCGCCTCGTCCCCGACGAGAGGGTGGACCTCGTATGACCCGCCGCGTGGTGGCCCGCGCCCTGGTGTACCTGTCGCTGGTCCTCGCGACCCTGGTGGTCCTGCTGCCGCTGGCCGTCGTCCTGCTGACCTCCCTCAAGACCGAGCAGGAGATGGCGGACGGCAGCGGGGCACTGACCCCGCCGGACGACCTGTTCCACCTCGCCAACTACGTGACGGCGTTCCAGGACGGCCGGATGCTCACCGCGTTCGGCAACACGGCCTTCATCCTGCTCTTCGCCATCGGCGGGACCGTGCTCATCGGCTCCATGACGGCGTACGCGATCGACCGCTTCCGGTTCCGCTTCCGCAAGCTGGTGCTGGCGCTCTTCCTGGTCGCCGCGCTGGTCCCCGGAGTCACCACCCAGGTGGCGACCTTCCAGATCGTCAACAGCCTCGGGATGTTCGACTCCCGCTGGGCGCCGGTCGTGCTCTACATGGGCACGGACATCGTCTCGATCTACATCTTCCTGCAGTTCGTCCGGTCCATCCCGGTCTCCCTGGACGAGTCCGCCCGCCTCGACGGAGCCGGCGCCTTCACGATCTACCGCAGGATCATCTTCCCGCTGCTGAAGCCGGCGATCGCCACGGTCGTCATCGTCAAGGGGATCACCGTCTACAACGACTTCTACATCCCCTTCCTCTACATGCCGTCCGAGGACCTTGGCGTGATCTCGACGTCGCTGTTCCGCTTCCGCGGCCCGTTCGGCGCGCACTGGGAGACGATCTCGGCAGGAGCGGTCCTGGTGATCCTGCCGACTCTGATCGTCTTCCTGCTGCTCCAGCGGTTCATCTACAACGGCTTCATGAGGGGGGCGACGAAGTAGCGCCCTACGGCGTCCCGGCCGACAGCGCCTCCACCAGGACCGGCGTCACCAGCTCCACCTGCCAGGGCCGGGCCCCGTGCCCCGCCAACGCCTGGGCGACCCCCTCGGCGTCGGCGGACTTGGGCGGCTCCCAGCACACCCGCCGCACGGCGTCCGGGGCGATCAGGTTCTCCTGCGGGAGATTGAGCTGTTCGGCCAGCCCGGTGACCTTCGCCCGTGCGGCGGACAGCCGGGCCGCCGCCGCCGGGTCCTTGTCGGCCCACGCCCTGGGCGGCGGGGGCCCGGTCACCGGCTGCCCCGGCTGCGGCAGCTGCGACTCGGACAACGCCTTGGCCCGGTCCACGGCCGCCTGCCACTGCTCCAGCTGCCGCCGGCCCATCCGGTGCCCGAACCCGTTCAGCGCGGACAGGGCGTGCACATTGCCCGGCAGGGCCAGCGCGGCCTCCACGATGGCCGCGTCGGAGAGCACCTTGCCCGGCGACACGTCCCGCCGCTGGGCGATCCGGTCGCGGGCCTCCCACAGCTCCCGCACCACGGCGAGCTGCCGCCGGCGGCGCACCTTGTGCATGCCGGACGTACGCCGCCAGGGGTCCTTGCGGGGCTCCGGCGGCGGTGCCGACGCGATCGCGTCGAACTCCTGCCGGGCCCACTCCAGCTTGCCCTGCCGGTCCAGCTCCTTCTCCAGCGCGTCGCGCAGGTCGACCAGCAGCTCGACGTCCAGCGCGGCGTACCGCAGCCAGGGCTCGGGCAGCGGGCGGGTGGACCAGTCGACGGCGGAGTGGCCCTTCTCCAGGACGAAGCCGAGGACGTTCTCGACCATGGCGCCGAGGCCGACCCGCGGGAAGCCGGCGATCCGGCCGGCCAGCTCGGTGTCGAACAGCCGGGTGGGCACCATGCCTATTTCGCGCAGGCAGGGCAGGTCCTGGGTGGCGGCGTGCAGCACCCACTCCACGCCGGACAGCGCCTCGCCCAGACCCGAGAGGTCGGGGCAGGCGACGGGGTCGATCAGGGCGCTGCCGGCGCCCTCGCGGCGCAGCTGCACCAGATAGGCGCGCTGTCCGTAGCGGTAGCCGGAGGCGCGCTCGGCGTCGACGGCGACGGGGCCGGAGCCGGCGGCGAAGGCGGCGATCACTTCGGCGAGGGCAGCCTCGTCCGCGATCACGGGCGGAATGCCCTCACGCGGCTCCAGCAACGGGATCGGCGCCTCCGTAGCAGATCCGCCGTCGTCCGGAGGGGCGCCTCCGGTGGTTCGCAGTGAACTGTCTGCTGCGGTTTCGTGGGCGTCGGTCACCTGTCAAGGGTATCCGTGGATGCACGGCGCCCGTCGACGGAACGTTCCGTCGACGGGCACCGGAGGGTCGTAAACCAGTCAGGCCGGGGAAAAGCCGGGGCTCACGAGCGAGGTCGGTCCGGGGAGGGAGGGGGAGGGAAGGCGGAAGGAAGGGGGAGGAAGGGGGAGGAAGGGGAGGGAGAGGTCGTGGGGGGAAGGCCTGGGGAAGGCAGGGGGCTGGGGATCAGTGGGGGGAGAGGGGCGGAGTCGGGGCAGGGATCGGCGGCTCGGGTTCGGGTGCGGGGGAGGGGACCGGCGTCAGTGGATGATGCCGGTCCGCAGGGCCACCGCGACCATGCCGGCGCGGTCGCCCGTGCCGAGCTTGCGCGCGATGCGGGCCAGGTGGCTCTTGACGGTCAGCGCGGACAGGCCCATCGAGACGCCGATCGCCTTGTTGGACTGCCCTTCGGCGACCAGTCGCAGTACCTCCACCTCGCGGCCGGACAGCTCGCGGTAGCCGCCCGGGTGGCTCGGGGCACCCGGGGGGCGGCGGTGGAGGCGGGCGGCGGCCGCGCCGATGGGGGCGGCACCGGGCCGGGTGGGGAGCCCGACGTTGGTGCGGGTACCGGTGACGACGTAGCCCTTCACTCCGCCGGCGAGGGCGTTGCGGACGGCGCCGATGTCGTCGGCGGCGGACAGGGCGAGCCCGTTGGGCCAGCCCGCGGCACGGGTCTCCGACAGCAGGGTCAGGCCGGAGCCGTCGGGGAGGTGGACGTCGGCGACACAGATGTCGCGGGGGTTGCCGATGCGGGGACGAGCCTCGGCGATGGACGACGCCTCGATCACGTCGCGCACACCGAGCGCCCACAGATGGCGGGTGACGGTGGAGCGGACGCGCGGATCGGCGACGACGACCATGGCAGTGGGCTTGTTCGGGCGGTAGGCGACCAGGCTTGCGGGCTGCTCAAGGAGAACGGACACCAGGCCTCCTGGGTGCGGGACGGCTTTGAAGGTCACAGACGTCTTCGGCAGCAAACCCGATGTCCTTTAGAGAATGATCACGATCTAGTGAGTAGCAATCGGTGCAATTCGGACACGCGGTCGATCGTTCGGTGAACGAATCGGTTCGTTCGAGGAGCTGGTCCTGATTGAAAGTGGCCGTATCGACAAAGTGACGGTCATGGGACGGTCAAAGAGACACCCAGGGAGAGTGACAAGGGGAGGGCTGGGGAAAGGCGGGCGGACGGCGAGGCGAAGGATGAGGTGAGCGGTGAGGCGGGGGGTGAGGCGAGGGGGACCGTCAGCGCGACTGCGGACCGCGCCGCTGCGGCAGCGTCACCACCGACGCGTCCCCCGGACCGGCCGGCGGCAGCCCCGCCACCTGGGCCAGCAGATCGCACCAGGACGCCAGATGCGCCGCCGTGTCCGGCACCCCGCCCAGCCCCTCCCGCGGGCTCCATGAGGCGCGGATCTCGATCTGCGAGGCCGACGGGCGCGCGGACAGCCCGCCGAAGTAGTGGGAACTGGCGCGGGTGACGGTGCCGCTCGGCTCGCCGTACCCCAGCCCGCGCGCCTGGAGCGCGCCGGTCAGCCAGGACCAGCACACCTCCGGCAGCAGCGGATCCGCCGCCATCTCCGGCTCCAGCTCCGCGCGCACCAGCGTCACCAGCCGGAACGTGCCCTGCCAGGCGTCGTGCCCGGCCGGATCGTGCAGCAGCACCAGCCGGCCGTCCGCCAGATCCTGGTCGCCGTCGACGACCGCGGCCTCCAGGGCGTACGCGTACGGCGCGAGCCGCTGCGGGGCGCGGGTCGGCTCGACCTCGATCTGCGGGCGCAGCCGCGCCGACCGCAGCGCCTCGACCGCGGCCCGGAAGTCCGGCGGAACCGTCTCGCCCGTATGCAGATCCTTCTCCTTCGGGTCGTCCATTCCGCCAGCGCCGTCCGACAGTCGTCCCTGAGCCGCAGCCATGCGGTGCAGATTAAGCGGAACGGACGCCGAGCGCAGGGTAGACACCCCGCCTCGTGCTCAAGCGCAGGGCGGGCCGGCGGCGCTCGGCGGCATGCGAAACTTGCCCTGTGAGTGCCAACGGAAGCCCCACGGGCAAGCAGCCGACAGCGACGTACGACAGCGCCTTCCTGAAGGCGTGCAGGCGCGAGCCCGTGCCGCACACTCCCGTGTGGTTCATGCGGCAGGCCGGCCGCTCGCTGCCCGAGTACCGCAAGGTCCGTGAGGGCATCCCCATGCTGGAGTCCTGCATGCGGCCCGAGCTGGTCACCGAGATCACGCTCCAGCCGGTGCGCCGGCACAACGTGGACGCGGCGATCTTCTTCAGCGACATCGTCGTCCCGCTCAAGGCCGTCGGCATCGACCTCGACATCAAGCCCGGCGTCGGCCCGGTCGTCGAGCAGCCCGTGCGCACCCGCGCCGACCTCGACCGGCTGCGCGACCTGACCCCCGAGGACGTCTCCTACGTCACCGAGGCCATCGGCCTGCTCACCGCCGAGCTGGGCGGCACCCCGCTCATCGGCTTCGCCGGCGCCCCCTTCACCCTGGCGAGCTACCTCGTCGAGGGCGGCCCCTCGCGCACGTACGAGAACGCCAAGGCGATGATGTACGGCGACCCGGAGCTGTGGGCCGACCTCCTCGACCGCCTCGCGGACATCACCGCCGCCTTCCTCAAGGTGCAGATCGAGGCGGGCGCCAGCGCCGTCCAGCTCTTCGACTCCTGGGCCGGCGCCCTCGCCCCCGTCGACTACCGGCGCTCCGTCCTGCCCGCCTCGGCGAAGGTCTTCCAGGCCGTCGCGGAGTACGGCGTCCCGCGCATCCACTTCGGCGTCGGCACCGGCGAGCTGCTCGGTCTGATGGGCGAGGCCGGCGCGGACGTGGTCGGCGTCGACTGGCGCGTCCCGCTCGACGAGGCCGCCCGCCGGGTCGGCCCCGGCAAGGCGCTCCAGGGCAACCTCGACCCGACGGTCCTGTTCGCCCCGCAGTCCGCGGTGGAGGCCAAGACCCGCGAGGTGCTGGACGCGGCGACCTCCCTGGAGGGCCACGTCTTCAACCTCGGCCACGGCGTCATGCCGTCCACCGACCCGGACGCGCTGACCCGCCTGGTCGACTACGTCCACACGCGCACCGCGCGGTAAGGCCCGTCAGCCGCTCACCATGTGTGCCGGGGCCGTGCCCGCCTGCCGAAGAGCAGGCCGCGCGGCTCCGGAGGCGGCGGGGTGCCCGGCCGCAGGGGCCAGGCGAGCAGCATCCCGGCGAGGAAGCCGACGATGTGCGCCGCGTACGCCACCGTGCCGGCGTCGGTGACGACGCCCTCGCCGGAGGAGTACACCGCCTGGAGCACGAACCACACGCCCAGCACCAGCCAGGCCGGCAGCCGCAGCGGCAGGAAGACCAGGAACGGCACCAGGACCCAGACCCTGGCCTTCGGATACAGCACCAGATAGGCGCCGAGCACTCCGGCGATCGCCCCGGAGGCCCCGATCAGGGGTTCGGCGGAGTCGTCGTTGAGCAGCGCGAAGCCGTACGTCGCCGCGTAGCCGCAGACGGCGTAGAAGAGCGCGAAGCGCACATGGCCCATGCGGTCCTCGATGTTGTTGCCGAAGATCAGCAGGAACAGCATGTTGCCGAGCAGGTGCAGCCAGCCGCCGTGCAGGAACAGCGCGCTCAGCACGCTCAGTTCCGCCGACTTGTCGTAGTCCGGCGGGCCGAGGACACAGCCCGGACCGTGCGGGCCCACCGCGGTGTCGCCGGTGGGCACCAGCCCCGGCGTCTGATGGTGGATCAACTCCTGCGGCACGGCCGCGTACTGGTCGAGGAACGCCTGGAGATGGCACAGCTGGGCGAGACCGCTCTCACCGGCCGTGGAACCGGCGAGGCCGGGTGTGAACAGGAACGCCAGCACGTTGGCGGCGATCAGCGCGTACGTCACCCACGGGGTGCGGCGCACGGGGTTCACGTCATGGACGGGGATGACCACACAGGACTTCTGCCCGCGTTCCGTGCGGCGAACCGGTGAACGCCGCCGTCCGCGCGTGCGTATGACCCGGCGACGGTGACCGTCCGAGCCACGACGACGTGAGGAACAGGCGATGAGCGACCGTGTGACCCCACCGATGCACGCCCTGCCCGACGGCGAGGCGGAACTCGCCCTCGTGGTCCGGCTGCCCTGGGAGGACGTGGCCCGCCTCGGTCAGGAGGCCGGGCGGCTGGCGGCGCAGATGCAGCGGCCGGTGACGCTGGACGAGGCGGTGAGCCATCGCCTGCGGTCCTCGCGGACGCCCGCGGCGCACGCGCGGCAGGAGCAGCCGGCGGCGGTCTCCGCGGTGCCGAGGCTGACCGGGTCGGCGTAGGCGCGCTGCGGGGTGCGGGCGGGTAGGGGGGTCGCTCGCGCGGTTCCCCGCGCCCCTTTACGCCGGACCCGTGTCCCTGCCTCGAGGGGCGCGGGGAACCGCGCGATCAGTCACCACGCACCCGCACCCGGCGACGCACCGGTACCCCTATGGCATCCCCCGCACAGCCAGCGCGGCCTTGCGCGCGGCGACCTGCACCGGGTCCCACACCGGTGAGAACGGCGGCGCGTACCCCAGGTCGAGCTGGGCCACCTGCTGCACGGTCAGCCCGGCGGTCAGCGCCACCGCCGCGATGTCCACCCGCTTGCCCGCGCCCTCCCGGCCGACGATCTGGACGCCCAGCAGCCGGCCGGTGAGGCGTTCGGCGAGCATCTTCACGGTCATGGCGGCGGCGCCGGGGTAGTAGCCCGCGCGGCTGGTGGACTCGACGGTGACCGTCTCGTACCGCAGGCCCGCCCGCCGCGCGTCCTTCTCGCGCAGCCCGGTGCGGGCGATCTCCAGGTCGCACACCTTGCTGACGGCGGTGCCGACGACACCCGGGAACGTGGCGTAGCCGCCGCCGACATTGGTGCCGATGACCTGGCCGTGCTTGTTGGCGTGGGTGCCCAGCGCGATGTGCCGCTCGCGGCCGGAGACCAGGTCCAGCACCTCCACGCAGTCCCCGCCCGCCCAGATGTTCTCGTGGCCGCGGACCCGCATCGCCAGATCGGTGAGCAGGCCGCCGTGGTCGCCGAGCGGGAGGCCCGCGGCGCGGGCGAGGGCGGTCTCCGGGCGGACGCCGATGCCGAGCACCACCACGTCCGCCGGGTACTCGGCGTCCTTCGTGGCCACCGCGCGGACCCGGCCGTCGTCCCCGGTGGGCAGCCCGGTCACCTCGGTGTCGTTCACCATGGTGATGCCGAGGCCCGCCATGGCCTCGTGCACCAGCCGGCCCATGTCCGGGTCGAGCGTGGACATCGGTTCGCTGCCCCGGTTGACGACCGTGACGTCGTAGTCCCGCTTGATCAGCGCCTCGGCCATCTCGACGCCGATGTAACCCGCTCCGACGACGACCGCGCGCCGGCCGCCGGCGCGGTCGAGGGTGTCGATCAGGGCCTGGCCGTCGTCGAGGGTCTGCACACCGTGCACGCCGGGCGCGTCCGCGCCGGGCATCTCCGGGCGGATCGGCCGCGCCCCGGTGGCGATCACGAGATCGTCGTACGGCGTCCAGGACTCGGCGCCGGTATCGACGTCCCGCGCGCGGACCCGCCGGCCGTCCACGTCGATCTCGGTGACCTCGGTACGCAGCCGCAGGTCGATGCCGCGGGCGCGGTGCTCCTCGGGGGTGCGCGCGATCAGCCGGTCCCGCTCGGGGACGTCGCCGCCCACCCAGTAGGGGATGCCGCACGCCGAGTACGACGTGAAGTGTCCCCGCTCGAACGCCACGATCTCCAGCTCGTCGGGGCCCCGGAGACGGCGGGCCTGCGACGCCGCGGACATCCCCGCGGCGTCGCCCCCGATCACCACCAGACGCTGCCGGCCACCCCTCGTACGGCTCATGCTCATGCGAACACGCTACGGGTGCCCCGCACTTCAGTCGCGTTCGCCGCCCGGTTCGGCCCGCGGCGTCCCGCTCCGCCGCGCCGTCCGGGGCCGGATGAGCCGCAGCCACGCCAGGAGGAGCAGGGCCGCCAGCGCGGCGAACGGGAGCACCGCGGCGAGCGCCACGACGATCCAGCGCACCATCGCGGTGAACGCGTCCCAGCCGCCCTGGAGCGCGTCGACGACGCCGGGGTCGTCGTCCTCGGCGGCCTTCGGCGCCGGCTTCTCGGACAGGGACAGGGTGATGGTCGCCAGGCTCGTGCGGTCCTTCAGGGAGGTCTGCTGGGCGAGCAGCGACTCCAGGTCGGCCTGGCGGCGGCTCAGCTCACCCTCCAGCGTCACCACGTCGCTGAGCTCGGCGGCCTCGTCCATCAGCTCCCGGATCCGCTCCACACTCGCCCGCTGCGACCGGATGCGGCTCTCCACGTCGACGACCTGCTCGGTGACGTCCTGCGCCTTCGCGGTGCGGTCGAGCAGTCTGCCCGCGCCCTCCAGGTCGGCCAGCACCTCCTCGTACCGGTCGACCGGCACCCGCAGCACCAGCCGGGTGCGCTCGTCGCCGTCGTCGTCCCGGCGGGTGGTCTCCTGGCCGACGAAGCCGCCCGCGTCCTCGGCGACCGCGCGGGCCTCGTCGAGGGCCTTGGGCACGTCCCGCACCTGCACGGTGAGCGAGGCGGTGCGGATGACGTGGCTCGCGGCCGGCTTCGGCGGGGCCTTGTCCCGCGCGGACTGGGAGCCGGTGCCGGCGGGGCCCTCCGCGTATCCCGGCGCGGCGGCCTGGGCCCCGTCCCCGCCGGACGAGGAGGAGTCGCCCGCACCGCTGCATCCGGCGGTCGCCAGCGCGGCGGCCAGCACCAGGCCGGCGAACAGCCGGCCGGGCCGTCCCACGGCTCGTTCCGCGGTTCGTTCAGCGGGACGTTCCGCGGGTCGTCCTGCTGGTCGTCGTGCGAGTGGCCGTGCGAGTCGTCGTGCGGGCCGTCGTGCGCGCATGGGCGTACCCCCCCGAGGGTCGATGGGACTGACGTCCCTTCGACGCCCGCGCGGGGCGGGACGTTTGGCCGCGGCGGTTCCGAAGCGGTCACGGTCGGGACTCGGCCGGGCCACGGGCCCTCGGCGGCGCTGTCGGTGCCGTCTGAGAAGGTGGAGGACATGAGCGGAGTACGCAGGGACACCGGGCGGGTCGTCGTCGTCGGAGCCGGGATCGCCGGCCTGGCCGCCGCCCACCGGCTGCTGGAACGAGGGGCGCGGGTGACCGTGCTGGAGGCGTCCGACCGGGTCGGCGGCAAGCTGCTGCCCGGCGAGATCGCGGGGGTGCGGGTCGACCTCGGCGCCGAGTCCCTGCTGGCGCGCCGCCCCGAGGCGGTGGGCCTCGCCCGCGAGGTGGGCCTCGCCGACCGCCTCCAGCCGCCCGCCACCACCACGGCCGCGCTGTGGACGCGCGGCGCCCTGCGCCCGATGCCCAAGGGCCACGTCATGGGCGTCCCCGGCACCGCCGACGCGCTGTCCGGCGTGCTCTCCGAGGAGGGCCTGCGCCGCATCGAACGGGACGCCGAACTGCCCCGCACCGAGATCGGGGACGACGTGGCGGTCGGCGAGTTCGTCGCCGCGCGGCTGGGCCGCGAGGTCGTCGACCGCCTCGTCGAACCCCTGCTCGGCGGGGTGTACGCGGGTGACGCCTACCGCATCTCCCTGCGCTCGGCGGTCCCCCAGCTCTTCGAGGCCGCCCGCACCCACGACTCGCTCACCGAGGCGGTCCGCGGCATCCAGGCCCGGGCCGCCGCCCGGCCGCAGACCGGCCCGGTGTTCATGGGCCTCGACGGCGGCATCGGCACCCTGCCGCTCGCGGTGGCCGACGCGGTGCGCGCCCGCGGCGGCGAGATCCTGACCCGGACGCCGGTGACCGCGCTGCGCCGGACGGCCGACGGCGGCTGGCGGATCACCGCCGGCGACCGCGTGCTGGACGCCGGCGCCGTGGTCGTCGCCGTCCCCGCGCCCGCCGCCGCCGGACTGCTGCGCGCCGAGGCCCCGGCCGCCGCGGCCGAACTGACCGCCGTGGAGTACGCGTCGATGGCGCTGATCACCCTCGCCTACCGGCGCGCCGACGTCCGGCTGCCCGAAGGCAGCGGCTTCCTGGTGCCGCCGGTCGACGGGCGGACCATCAAGGCCTCCACGTTCGCCTCGCAGAAGTGGGGCTGGATCGCCGAGGAGGACCCGGAGACGGTCGTGCTGCGCACCTCCGTCGGGCGGTACGGCGAGACGGCGGTCCTGGAGCGCGACGACGCCGGTCTCGTCGCCGTCTCCCGCCAGGACCTCGCGGCGGCCACCGGCCTCGAAGCCGCCCCGGTCGCCACCCGCGTCACCCGCTGGGACGGCGGCCTGCCGCAGTACCCGGTCGGCCACCACGCGCGCGTGGCCCGCATCCGCGACCACCTCGGCAAGCTCACCGGACTGGCCGTGTGCGGCGCGGTCTACGACGGGGTCGGCGTCCCGGCGTGCATCGCGAGCGCGTACGCCGCCGTGGACCAGCTGGGCGGAGACCTCGGCGGTGTGCAGGAGCTCACCGCCCACCCGGTGCAGAGTCTGCACGGCGGAGCGGGAGAATGAGGGCATGAGTGACGACGCCACCACCACCGGCCGGATTCCGAACAAGGGCAAGCTGGCCAAGGACCTCAACGAGGTCATCCGCTACACCCTGTGGTCCGTGTTCAAGCTGAAGGACGTGCTCCCCGAGGACCGCGCGGGCTACGCCGAGGAGGTCCAGGAGCTCTTCGACCAGCTCGCCGCCAAGGACGTGACGATCCGTGGCACCTACGACCTCTCGGGTCTGCGCGCCGACGCCGACCTCATGATCTGGTGGCACGCCGAGACCAGCGACCAGCTCCAGGAGGCGTACAACCTGTTCCGCCGCACCCGGCTGGGCCGCGCCCTGACGCCGGTGTGGTCGAACATGGCGCTGCACCGCCCCGCCGAGTTCAACCGCTCGCACATCCCGGCGTTCCTCGCCGACGAGACGCCGCGTGACTACGTCAGCGTCTACCCGTTCGTGCGCTCCTACGACTGGTACCTGCTGCCGGAGGAGGACCGCCGCCGGATGCTCGCCGACCACGGCAAGATGGCCCGCGGCTACCCGGACGTGCGCGCCAACACGGTCGCCTCCTTCTCGCTCGGCGACTACGAGTGGCTGCTCGCCTTCGAGGCCGACGAGCTGTACCGCATCGTCGACCTCATGCGTCACCTGCGGGCCTCGGAGGCCCGGCTGCACGTCCGCGAGGAGGTCCCGTTCTTCACCGGCCGCCGCAAGGACGTGGCCGACCTGGTGGCCGGACTGGCCTAGGGGGTGTCTCGTCGATCAGGCGGGAGCCCGGCATGATCGGCGAGACGCCCCCTAGGGCCCACGGGCGGGGCCGACGCGGGCCCCGCCCGTCCCGCCCGCCCCGCCCGTCCCGGGCGCGGGGCCGTGCCGTCACCCGGCGGCCGAGGGCTTCGGTTCGGCGTGCCCCGCGCACGCCGCCCGCCGCCCCGGCAGCCGGCCCTCCAGCAGATACGCGTCGACATGCCCGTTGACGCAGGCGTTCGCCCCGCCGGCCATGCCGTGCGTCCCCGCGTCCCGCTCCGTCACCAGCACCGAGCCGGACAGCCGCCGCCGCAGTTCCAGCGCCCCCTCGTAGGGCGCCGCGGCGTCCCGCTCGGCGGCCAGGATCAGCGTCGGCGGCAGCTCACCGGGCCCGGTGCGGACGTCCACCGGCCGCTGCCGCGGCGCGGGCCAGTACGCGCAGGGCAGGTTCATCCACACGTTGTCCCAGGTCTCGAACGGCGCCACCCGTGCGAGCCGGGTGTTGTCCCGGTCCCACACCGCCCAGTCCGTCGGCCAGGGCGCGTCGTTGCACTCCACGGCCGTGTAGACCGCGCTCGCGTTCTCCGCCTCGGCCGCCGCCTCGGTGGGCGGCCTGGCCAGGTCGACCAGCGGCCGCGGCTCGCCCTTCAGGTACGCCGACAGCGCCCCCGCCCGCTGCGGCCAGTAGTCGTCGTAGTACCCGGCCTGGAGGAACAGGTTCTGCAACTGCCCCGGCCCCACCACGCCGCCCGCCGGCTCGGCGGCGAGCCGCGCCCGCGCCGTGTCGTAGCTGCGCTGCACCGCCTCGGGGCTGTCGCCCAGCCCGTACACCTCGTGGTGCTCGGCGATCCACTCCTTCAGATCCGCCCAGCGTCCCTCGAACGCGGCCGACTGGGCCAGGTTGTTGCGGTACCAGATCTGCGCAGGGTCCGGGTTCACCGCCGAGTCGAACACCATCCGCCGGACGTGCGAGGGGAACAGCGTGGCGTACAGCGCCCCGAAGTAGGTGCCGTACGACGACCCCATGAACGTCAGCCTGTCCTCGCCCAGCGCCGCGCGCAGCGCGTCCAGGTCCCGTGCGTTGTTGAGGGAGTGGTAGTGCCGGAGCGCGCTGCCGGAACGCCGGTCGCAGCCGAGCGCGTACGCCTTCGCCTGCGCGATGCGTTCCCGCTTGTAGGACTCGGAGGGGTGGGTGGGTGACTGGGTGGGCCCCTTGAAGAAGCGCTGGGGGTCCTGGCAGGACAGCGGGGCGGAGGGGCCGACGCCGCGCGGCGCGTAGCCGACGAGGTCGTAGGCGGCGGCGATCCGCTTCCACTCGGGGAGCCGGCCGGCCAGCGGGAAGTGGAAGCCGGAGGCGCCGGGGCCGCCCGGGTTGTAGACCAGCGCGCCCTGCCGGGGCACCTTGTGCTTGCTGTTGAGCGGGTCGCGCCGGGTGGCTCGCACGCGGCTGACGGCGAGTTCGATCCGCCGGCCGTCGGGCCGCGCGTAGTCGAGCGGGACGCGCAGGGTGCCGCACTCCATGGCGCCGGAGGGGTCCTGGTCGTCCGCGCACCGGCCGAAGTCGATGCCTTCGGCCGCGGCCCGCGCGACGGCAACGGCGGTGCCGCGCACCTCGGGGGCCACCGGGGCCGCCGGCGCGCCGCCGGCGGGGGCGGCGGCGAGGGTGGTCAGCAGCAGGGACCCGGCGGCCGTGTAGAGGGTGGCGGCTCTCATCGCGTACTCCCTTTCGGTGCGCGGCAGCGACAAAAGGGATGTTTCGTTCGGCTCTCGGTGAAGGCAAGCACCACCCGCCCGGTGTCGGCCCCCACGCTTCCGCGCGCCCCCCGAAAGGGCCCGCCGAAGGGTTTCCCACGGCTGGACGCCGCCGGACACGCCGGACATGCCGGTCACCGCCGGTCGGTCCGGCCGAGGTCGTCCCGGTCGGCCGTGGTCAGTCGCGCCAGGACGATCCCTGCCGGGCGAACGCCGCCCGCAGGTCCGGCTCGCCGACCGCGTGTATCCCGCGCACGGCGACCGAGATGAGGTAGGCCCGCTCGTCGTCGTCGTGGTCGTCGTCCTGGTCGCTGCCGCCGCCGCTGGCGCCGGCCGCGCCGGAGCGCCGCGTCAGCGTGCCCAGCAGCCGCTGCCCGGCCGGTGAGGCCCAACGGGAGTACGGGTGCGCCTCGATCCGGGCCAGCGCCAGGCAGCTCAGGCTCAGGGCGAGGGGCAGCGCGAACCAGAAGGCGATCAGGTGGCGTGGGAGACCCGGCTCGCCGGGCATCAGCAGCGCCGTGGCGCCCAGCACCGCCACGGCCAGCGCGGCGAGCCGCACCCGCTGGACCCCCGCCGCCACCGTCGTACGGGCTCCGGCCGGTACCGCCAGACCCGCGCGGACCAGCCGGTCGGCGAGGCCGAGCACCGCTTCGGCGTCGGCCGCGGCGGCCCGGACGGGCGCGATGGGGGACTGGCCCCGAGGTCCGATGGCCCCTATCACCGAGCGCTCCATCTCGTCGCGTCCGCGCGGGTCCACGACGGTGGCCCAGCCGGTGTGCGCGAGCAGCAGCCGGCGCTGACGGGCCATCGAGACCATGGTGAGATCGGCGACCCGGACGGGGCCGCCGGACAGGAACGCGGCTTCGTGGAGCGTCAGATCGCGCGTCCCGGCCGGGTTCCGGCCGGCGTCCGCCGTGCGTACGGCGGCCAGGCACAGCCGGGCGCAGGCCGTGCCGGCGACCGCCCAGGCCGGCAGCAGGAGGAGGACCCAGAACATGCGGTGTTTCTATGCCAACGCCCCGCTGAGCACCATGCCTTGTTCAGTATCCGGACGGAGCGTTGTGGGTATGTGACATTCCGCTTCTTGTCCCGCCCGGCGGCCGGCCGCCCCGTACGGCGTCAGCGGCGCAGCAGCACCCGGCGGGTGGCGCGGGCCAGCCGTACCGCCGGACGGCCCGCGCGCGGCGCCGGACCCGAACGATCCCGCCACCAGGCCCGCACCTCCCGCCGCACCCGGGCCTCCAGGCCGTCGGAACGCAGCAGGTGCTCGGCGAAGTCCAGGGCGTCGCGCCGGTAGCCACCGGCCATCGGACGCCCGTGCGCGTAGGCCTGGAACTCCCTGCGGTACGCGTCACCCAGCAGCTCCGGCAGCTCCGGCGCCACCTTCGCCACGATCCCCGCCCGCTTCCCGGCCAGCGCCCGCGCCTGCACCCCGAGCCGCACCCGGTCGAACCCCTCCGGCGCCGGTGTCCCCGCGACGAGCGCGGAGAGCAGGGCGGTCTGGGCGAGGGCGAGACGGGCGCGGACGGGCTCCGGGACGGCGGCCGCGGTCACCGTCTCCGGGGCGGCGACACCCACCGCCGGCGTCCCCTCCCGGCCGGTGGCGGCGTCGGTCCGGGGCGCCGCCGTGAGCCTGGCTTGCCCCCGGCCCTCCCGCAGCGCCTCCCGGATGGCCGCCAGCTCCCCTTCCAGCTCGGCCGGCTCGGGGAAGTTCTCGTCCCGCTCCAGCAGCACCCCGGGCGGTGCCACCCGCGCCGCGAGGTCGGTCAGGATGTCGAGGACCGGCCGCGGCACGGGGTGGGCGTGGCTGTCGTGCCAGACGCCGTCGCGCTCGAAGCCGCCCGCGACATGGACGTACGCCAGCGCCTCCACCGGGAGTTCGGCGAGCGCCTTCGCCGGGTCCTCGCCGCGGTTCACGTGGTTGGTGTGGAGGTTGGCCACGTCGATCAGCAGCCGGACACCCGTGCGGTCGGCCAGCTCGTACAGGAACTGCCCCTCCGTCAGCTCCTCGCCCGGCCAGGAGAACAGCGCGGCGATGTTCTCCACCGCGAGCGGCACCGGCAGCGCGTCCTGCGCGATCCGCACGTTCTCGCACAGCACGTCCAGCGCGTCCCGGGTGCGCGGCACGGGCAGCAGATGCCCCGCCTCCAGCCCCGGCGACGCGGTCAGCGCCCCGCCCGCCCGGACGAACGCGATGTGCTCGGTGACCAGCGGCGAACCCAGCGCCTCGGCCCGCTCGGCGAGCATCCGGAGCCGGTCCGGGTCCGGCCGGTCGGCGCCGCCGAGCCCGAGGGCGACACCGTGCGGCACCACGGTCACCCCGCGCTCGCGCAGCCGCAGCAGCGAGTCCGGCAGATGGCCGGGGCAGATGTTCTCGGCGACGACCTCGACCCAGTCGATGCCGGGCATCGCCTCCACGGCGTCCGCGATCTCCGGCCGCCACCCGATTCCCGTTCCCAGTCGCTGCATGGCCCCCACCTCCACGTCCTCCATACGGCGTGAGGGGGGTATGGCCCCGCTCCCGGAGCCCGAACCCTGCGGACGGCGCCTTCAGAGCAACATTTGAGGTTCCGCCCCCGCCCGGCGCGGAGGACGTGGCAGACAAAGGACGCGGAGGACCCGAGGTGCCCGGCGCCGTGCGCTCAGACCCTGCGGTAGCGGGCGAGCGCGACGGAGAACAGACCGAAGACCGCCAGACCGAGCGCCACCAGGGACAGCAGCCAGGGCCCGGCCGGGGCGTCGGCGAGAGCACGCAGCGTGCCGTCCAGCCCCTTGGCCCGTTCCGGGTCGTAGTCCACCGCGGCGATCACCACGAAGACACCCGCCGCCGAGTAGACCAGCCCGCGGGCCACACCACCCGTGATGCCGAGGACGTCCACCACACGCCGGACCCGGCGGGACATGTCCGCCTTCTTGAGGTGCTTGTGGAAGGTGCGCCGGGCCGCGCGCACCCCGATCCCCACGCCGACCCCCAGGACGACGAGACCCGCGATGCCCACCAGCCAGCGGCCCAGCGGGAGTTCGAGGGCACGGGCGGTGAGGTCCCGTGAGGTCGCGTCGCTTCCCTCGCTGTTCTTGGAGGAGGTCACGAACGACAGCACGGAGGACGCCACGAAGCCGTAGAAGACACAGCGCCCGGCGTTCAGGGCGCGCTTGGACGTCTTGCGGCCGTCCGGGCCCGCCGCTCCGAACACGGCTTCGGACAACCGCCACAGGGCCATCCCGATCAGGCCGATCCCGATCGCCCACACCAGCGCCTCACCGAACGGCTGCCGCGCCAGCTCCTGGACGGCTCCGCTGCTGTCCGCCTCCCGGGCGCCGCCGCCGAGGGCGATACGCAACGCCAGCAGCCCTATCAGCAGATAGATCGTGCCGCGGGCCACCAGGCCCCAGCGGGCCCCGGCGCCGACGACGGAACCGTTCGCCGCGCGGCGTGCCCTCGCGGCCCCCTTGCCTCGCGTCACGGATGTCCCGGTCGCCATGACCGCCGCCCTTCTGTCCCTCAGTCGTGTCTGTCCCTCAGCCGTGGACCCGCCCGGCGGTGTTCGGCGCCGGGGAAGGCCCGGATGCCCGGCGCCGGACGGGATATGCGTCCGCCGGACACCGGTCCGCCGCCCCGTGGAACCGGAGCGGCGGACACCTGCCGGCACGGGCGGCGGTCAGCGGCGGCGCAGCCGGCCGAGCAGGGTGCGGGCCTGCGCCCGGGTACGGGGGTCCGAGGCCGCCCGCCGCGCCGACGCGATGGCCCGCCGGCCCTGAGGGGTGCGGCTGTACTGCTTGATCCGGTTGATGATGCCGGGCATGACACCTCCATGGTCGCTGTGCGGTGAGAAGCGGTTTGCCTCCTCTTCGCTGCGTCTACCCGCGCGATGCCGTCGAACGCAGCGCGGAGGCTGCGCGCAACGCGGCGGCGGTGGCCCAAGGGCCCGTGGACGTATTGCGTTTGTCCGGAGCGGAATCGGTAACGCGCTCTCCATGGCGAACACACAAGAGCGAGAAGGCAAGACCGCGCAGGCCGCCCGTACGGCGAAGGCGGCCGCGTCCAAGACCGGTGACAAGGCCACGTCGACGGGCACCACCGCCGCACGGGCCGCCCGTTCGGCGTCCGCCGGCGGCACGCGGGCGATGGCGGCCGCGGGCACCGCGCTCGCGAGCACCAAGGACACCGTGGTGTCGACCGCGGGTCAGGTGGCCACCGTCGCCACCACGGCGTGGACGGTCATCAAGGCCCGCAAGCTGATAGCGGCCGGTGCCGCGACGGGCGTGACGGCCCTCGCCACCCTGTCCTTCGCGGCGGGCCGGGTCTCCGAGCGCCGCGGGCACGGGCCGATCACGCGGCTGACCGGCGGACGCTTCTGACCGCACGGAATCCGCGGCCCCCAGGGGCCCTGACAGGCTGTCGGCAGGCGCG
Source organism: Streptomyces sp. NPDC001532 (assembly GCF_040298625.1). Taxonomy (NCBI): domain Bacteria; kingdom Bacillati; phylum Actinomycetota; class Actinomycetes; order Kitasatosporales; family Streptomycetaceae; genus Streptomyces; species Streptomyces sp. NPDC001532. The sequence goes on along the minus strand of NZ_JBEPAL010000038.1, from coordinate 26,739 downwards.
CCGGCCACGTCCCCACCGGACGACGGCGCGCCCGCGGCCGTCCTCGGAGACCCCGCCGAGCCCGCGGACACCCGCCGACTGAGAGAGGCCGCCTGGCGATTCGCGCCTGTCCCGCGACGCCTGCCACGCGCGTCCGCCGCGTGGCCGACCGCCCACGTGGTTGCGCCCGGAGGGGCGCTCCGGCGCCTTGTGATCGCACGCACCAGGCACCGCCGCGCCAGGCACCCACGCACCAGGCACCCACCAGGCACCCACGCACCAGGCACCGCGGCCCCTAGGCGACTCCGCCCAGCCCAGTGGACCCGTCGGCCGGCAGGCGCCGCCCGTCGCCTTCCGCCTGCCCCGCGACAGGGCTAGCGCAGCGCCGGATGCTCCGCGACCACCGTGCAGGAGCCCGGCGCGATCTCCGTGAAGCCGGCGTCCCGCACCACCGGCAGACCGCTCACCGTCAGCTCGCGCCAGCGGGCCGGGTCCGCGGTGCGCACGGCGAGCGGGAAACCGGCGTCACGCCATGCCGCGCGCTCCTCGTCCGGCAGCGCCCACCAGGCCAGTTGGGCGCCGTGGCCGGCCTGGGCCATGGCCTTGCCGGCCGACATCTCCACCTCCGGACTCATCCACAGCACCGGCGTGCCCCGGTCGGCCGCGGCCGGCCGCTCCGGATCGTCGAGGTCGGTGCCGGACACCTGGAGCTTGGCCAGTTCCTTCGGCCAGCCGTCCAACGGCACCGGCGGGAACACCCGCACCTCCGCAGACTTCCCGGTGACCGTGATCCCGGGCAGGGTCTCCGCCCGCCGCCATTCCGCGCCGCGGGCCCGCCGCACGACCTTGCGGATCCGGGCGTCCTGCCAGTCCCGTACGGCCTGCGCCCACTCGCCGTCCCCCAGCGACCGCTCGTCGCACAGCATCACGAGCACGGCCTTGGCCGCCGTCTCCAGCGCGTCGGTGCGCGCCGGTGGCTCGGCCCGCTCGATGCGCACGACCAGCGGGAGCACGAACTGCGGCGCCTCGTCACGGGCCGAGCGGACGGGACGGAAGGGACTGTCGCCGGGAACGGAGGAAGGATGCGTCACGTCCTTCAGTCTGCCAGGCGGAAGATCCGGGGAGAGGGGCCGCATGCGGCGTGCACTACGGCTGGAGGGCGTCGGCCGCCGCTACGGGCTGCGCGGACCCTGGGTGCTGCGCGGCGTCGACCTGACCGTCCCGCCCGCGGCCCTCGTCCGCGTCCAGGGCGCCAACGGCAGCGGGAAGTCCACCCTCCTGCGTCTCCTCGCGGGCCTGGACACGCCCTCCGAGGGCCGCGTCACCGGCCGCCCCCGAACGGCCTACGTTCCCGAACGCTTCCCGGCGGCCCTGCCGTTCACCTCCGCCGGGTACCTGCGGCACCTCGGCGCGGTGCACGGCCTCGGCCGCGGCGCCGCCGCCCGCGCCGCCGACGCCTGGCTGGAACGCTTCGGCGCCACCGATCACGCCGATACGCCGATGCGGCGGCTCTCCAAGGGCGGCAGCCAGAAGGTGGCCGTCGCCCAGGCCCTGCTCGCCGAGCCGGAGCTGCTGGTGCTCGACGAGGCGTGGACCGGACTGGACACGGCCGCCCGCGCGGAACTGGACCGGGCCGTCGCCGAGCGCACCGCCGCCGGGGGCGCCGTCGTCTTCGTCGACCACGACCCGCGCCGCCTGGCCGGGGCACCCGACGCCGTGTACACGGTCCGCGAGGGCACGCTGCGCCGCCGTACCGAGGAGGAGGACGGGCCGGCCGGCCCCCGGGCGGTCGTCGAGGTGCAGGGGCCGCCGGGCGGGCCGCTGCCCGCCGAAGTGCTGCGGATCGCCGTCTCGGCCGCGCGGACCGCCCCCGGCCGGCACCGGCTCATCGTCGCCGACAGCCACTCGGACGCCGTGCTCCGCGACCTGCTGACCGCGACCCCGCCCTGGCACGTCGTCGCCGTCCGCACCTCCGTCGACCCCGAGGGCCCCCGATGACCGCGCTGCTCCGCTACCAGGCCGCCCTGCTCGTGCGCGCACAGCGCTGGCTGCCGCCGTTCATCCTCTACGCCGCCTTCCTGGCCGTCGGGGTGCGCAGCGGGCAGCCGGTGCTGGACTCGCTCGGCTACGCGGCCGCCGCCCTGCTGCCCGTCGCCGCCTGGCTGACCCGGATCTGCGCCGAGGGCGAACCGCCCGCCGCCCGCGCCTGTGCGGCCGCCGCGGCCGGGCCCGCGCGGGCGCACCTCGCCTGCCTGCTGGTGGGAGGCGGCGCCGCGGCGGGGCTCGGCGCCGTCACGACGCTGGTCGTCACGCTGATCAGCGAACCGGTGAGCACGGACGGGCGGACCGGGGTGCCGCGGCCTGCGGCGGGCGCGGCGGGTCTGGCCGCCGCGCTGGCCTGCGCCCTGATCGGCACCGCCGTCGGCGCGCTCACCAGCCGCCCGGTGCTCCGCTCGCCCGGCCGGGCCGTGCCGGCCCTGCTGCTGGCCGCGCTGCTCGCCGTGGTGGTGACGGGCTCCCCGGCGCAGGCGGCCGTGCACGGCCTGGTCACCGGCTCGCGCTCGGGCACCGTCCCGCTGCCGCTGGCGTCCCTGGGCGCGGCGGCGCTGCTCGCGGCGGTGGCGTGCGCGGGGGCCTGCGCGCTCGCGTCCCGCAGATCATCCTGAGCACGCGGTGCGCTGGGCCTCCTGCCATTCGCAGACCGGGCAGAGCGTGATCCCCTTGTACGACTCGGGGTACTCCGTCGGTTCCCGGCACAGCACGCATTCCGCGTACGGCGGCCCGTCCGCCTTGGGGGGCCTGGTCGTGTCGATCAGGCAGTAGTCGTTGACCTCGGCCTCGCTCATACCCTCCAGGGTAGGCCGGTCAGTGCGGTGTGGCCCCGATCAGTTCGGACACCTGCACGAAGCGGAAGCCCTGGCGGCGCAGTTCCGGCACGATGGCGCGGATCGCCCGCTCGGTCGCCGGGGCGGCGCTGCGGGTGCAGTGCAGCACGACCACCGAGCCGGGCCGCACCCCGTCCAGCACCTGCCGGGCCACCGCGTCGGCGTCCGTCGCGAAGGCGTCCCCGCCGACCACGTCCCACTGCACCGCGGTGACCCCGGTGCCGCTGAGCGCCCGCAGGGCCCGCCGGTCGTAACAGCCGCCGGGGAAGCGGAAGTAGGGCTTGGCGTCCGGCACGCCCGCCGCGCGGAAGGCGGTGTAGGCGCGCCGTACGTCCGCCCGCATCCGCTCCTCGTCGACGGTCGGCAGGCCGTAGCAGTCCTCGGTGAACGCGTAGTGGCTGTAGGAGTGGTTGGCGATCTCGAACAGCGGGTCGCGGCCGAGGGAGCGGGCCTGGTCGGGGTACTCCTCGGCCCACCGGCCGGTCATGAACACGGTGGCCGGCACCTTCAGCGCGCGCAGCGTGGCGATCAGCGCCGGGTTGTCGAACCGTTCGCCCGCGGCGGCCCTCGGCCCCTGGTCGGCGGTCATGTCGGCGTCGAAGGTGAGCGCGACGGTCTTGTCGCCGCCGGTGCGCGGGCCGTGGTGGAACACCGGTGTCAGTCCGCCGGGGCCCGGCGCGAGGGTGGGCGGCCGGGAGGCGGTGGGGGAGGCCGGGGCGGAGCTGGGGGAGACGGTCCGGGAGGCGGTGCGGCCGGCCTCCGACGCGCCGCACGCGGCCAGCGCGGCGCCGAGCGCACAGACGGCGGCGATACGTCGTACAGGAAGGATCATCGTACGAACGTAAGTGGGCGAAGGGGGTGAATCGGGCCCGCGTCGCCGTCGGTGCGCTCAGCGCCCGGCGGAAGTCACCCGGCCGGACGGCCGGGTCCGGCCGCTACCGGCGCCAGGGGCCCGTCACCGCGAACGTCGTCCCCGGCGTGTAGCAGTTGACGTACATCGTCCGGCCGTCCGGGGAGAAGGCGACGCCCGCGAACTCGCCCCACTCCGGCTCCTCCTCCGTGCCGATGTTCTGCCGGCCGCGGGCCATCGCGTACACCTCGCCCTTGCGGGTGACGCCGAAGACGTGCTGCGCGCCGTTGCCGTCCTCGCAGACCATCAGACCGCCGCTGGGCGCGAGGCAGATGTTGTCCGGGGACTCGCCGGGCAGCCGCACATCGGTGTCCGGGCCGAAGACGATCACCAGGGTGAGCCGGCGTCGGTCCGGGTCGTAGCGCCAGATCTGGCCGAAGTGGTCCGCGGCCGAGCCCTCCCGGCTGCGGGCGTACGACGACACGAAGTAGACGCTGCGCCCGCCCCAGTAGCAGCCCTCCAGCTTCTGCGCGCGGGTGATGCCCTTCGGGCCGTAGTCCTGGAGCCGGACCGAGGTCTCGACGGCCAGTGGGTCCGGTACGTCCACCCACTCGACGCCGTCGAAGGAGGCGCCCGGCTCCCGCACCGCCGACAGGTCCGGCAGGCCCGGCACCCGCATCGCCTGGAGGCGTCCGCCCGCGCGCAGGGCGCTGGTGCCGCCGAGCGGCTTGCGCGGAAGGAAGCGGTAGAAGAGGCCGAAGGGCTGGACGAACGCGTCCTCGGTCTCGTACACGATGCCGCTCTTCGGGTCGACGGCGATCGCCTCGTGCTGGAAGCGGCCCATCGCGGTCAGCGGCACCGCCCCGGTGCGGCGCGGGTCGGCCGGATCGACCTCGAAGATGAACCCGTGGTCCTTGGCGTAGCCGTTGGTGCCCGCCCTGTCCTCGGTTTCCTCGCAGGTCAGCCAGGTGCCCCAGGGCGTGGGGCCGCCGGAGCAGTTGACGGCCGTACCGGCGATCGCGACCCGCTCCGACAGGACGTCGTTGCGGGCGTCCAGGGTGAGGGCCGTACAGCCGCCCTTGCCGGCCGGGTCGTAGGTGAGGCCGTCGACCGTGGGGACGCCGAGCCTGGCGGTGACGCGGTTCTCGTGGTTGCGGACCAGATGGACCCGGCCGCCGCGGCCGGGCAGGGCGGTCATGCCGTCGTGGTTGGAGGGCACCGGGCCCTCGCCGGAGCGCAGCGGGTCACCCTCGCGGGACAGCACCTTGTAGCGGAAGCCCTCCGGCAGGTCGAGCAGGCCGTCGGGGTCGGGGACGAGCGGACCGTAGCCGGTGTGGCCCAGATCCTGGGCGGCGGCCGTACCCGCGAACAGTTCGGAGACCGAACCGGCGAAGGCGATGCCCACTCCCAGGGCACCGGTGCGGGCGAGGGCCTGACGGCGGGTCACAGACATGGATGAACCTTCCTGCTGGCGGACAGGACAGTCGATCCGCTGTGTCTACCACCCGTCACGCGTCACGGGAACAACGCGCGTAGCACCGTCAGGTGTCGATCGCGGGCGGCGGACCCTGCTCGGGCTCCGCCTCGCGGCCGCGCTCCAGGAAGCGCAGCAGCTCCACCGGGATCGGCAGCACCAGGGTGGAGTTCTTCTCCGCCGAGACCGCCATCACCGTCTGGAGCAGCCGAAGTTGCAGCGCCGAGGGCGTGTCGGACATCTGGCGGGCGGCCTCCGCCAGCTTCTTGGAGGCCTGCAGCTCGGCGTCGGCGTTGATGATCCGGGCCCGGCGCTCACGGTCCGCCTCCGCCTGCCGGGCCATGGAGCGCTTCATGGTCTCGGGCAGCGACACGTCCTTGATCTCGACCCGGTCGACCTGGACGCCCCAGCCGACGGCCGGGCTGTCGATCATCAGCTCCAGGCCCTGGTTGAGCTTCTCCCGGTTGGACAGCAGATCGTCGAGGTCGCTCTTGCCGATGATGGAGCGCAGCGAGGTCTGGGCCATCTGCGAGACCGCGAACTTGTAGTCCTCGACCTTGATCAGCGCGCTCTGCGCGTCGACGACCTTGAAGTAGACCACCGCGTCGACCCGCACCGTCACGTTGTCCCGGGTGATGCCTTCCTGGGCCGGCACCGGCATCGTCACGATCTGCAGATTGACCTTGTGCAGCCGGTCCACGAACGGGACGACCAGGGTGAACCCGGGTTGCCGTACGTTGCCCAGCAGCCGGCCCAGCCGGAAGACCACCCCGCGTTCGTACTGCTTCACCACCCGGGCGGCAGCGGCCACGTAGACCACGCCCACCACGCCGACCGCCGCGGCCGCCGACAGCAGCTCCTCCATCATGACGACCCCCTCAGAGGTCTGGAATGTCCGCTGCTGTAAAGATATGCCCGGTGTCCGGTCCGGGGCCATGGCGGGCCCCCGGACGGACACCAGGCGTGATCGGGCCGCCGGATCAGGCGGCGGTGGTGAGCTTCACCGGTTCGATACCGGTCTCGCTGTGCCGTTCGGCCCAGCTGCCCAGTGCCGTACGACAGGCGTGGTCGAGGTGGTGCACACCCGACAGGTCCAGCTCCACCGGCCGGTCCTGCGGCAGCGCCTCCAGGCTGTCGAGGATCTTCGGCAGCCGCAGGAAGGTCGCGTTGCCCGACAGATACGCCTGGACCGGCCCGGCGCCCTTGTCGACGACCTCCAGCTTCACGTGCGAGGCCTCCCAGGCGGTCTTGCAGACCGACAGGGCCAGACCGATCAGGACGCCCTCGAACATGTTCACCGCGACGATGGACACCGCGGTGGCGACGAGGATCAGCGCCTCACCCCGGTGGCCCCGCCACAACCCGGCGAGCTGGCGGAACGGGATCAGCTTCCAGCCCGCGTGCACCAGGATGCCGGCCAGCGCCGGCAGGGGTATCAAGGCCAGCGCGGACGGCAGCAGCGCCGCGAACAGCAGCAGCCACACGCCGTGCAGCACCCGGGACGCCTTGGTGCGGGCGCCCGCCGCCACATTGGCGGAGCTGCGCACGATCACCGCGGTCATGGGCAGCGCGCCCAGCGCGCCGCAGACCGCGTTGCCCGCGCCCTGCGCCATCAGCTCCTTGTCGTACTCGGTGCGCGGACCGTCGTGCAGCCGGTCCACCGCCGCCGCGCTGAACAGCGACTCGGCCGAGGCGATCAGGGTGAAGGCGAGGATCGTGCCGAGGAGCGCCGGGCTCGCCAGCTCGGCGAAGGCGTCGGCGCCGGGCGGCTGGACGGAGCCCAGCAGGCCGTTCACGTCGACGGTCGCCACCGGCAGGCTGAAGGCCAGGGCGGCCAGCGTCGCCAGGACCACCGCGGCGAGCGCGCCCGGCACGGTCTGCGCCTTGCCCGGCAGCTTCTTCCAGCCGACCAGCACCGCGACCGTGCCCGCGCCGACCGCCAGCGAGGCCAGGGCCTCGGTGCTGCCGAGCGCGTCCACGGCGGCGCCGGGCAGCCCGAGGATCTTGTCGAGGCCGGAGGCGGGCGCCGTGAGCCCCGCCGCCGCGTACAGCTGTCCGGCGATGATGACCAGGCCGATACCGGCCAGCATGCCCTCGACGACCGAGACCGAGATGGCCCGGAACCAGCGCCCCAGCCGCAGGGCGCCCATGGCGAGCTGGAGCAGCCCGGTGGCGAGCACGATCACACCGAGCACGGGCAGCCCGAACTCCTGGACCGCCTCGAAGACGAGCACGGTGAGGCCGGCCGCGGGGCCGGACACCTGGAGACTGCTGCCGCGCATCATCCCGGTGACGATGCCGCCCACGATGCCGGTGACCAGGCCCAGCTCGGCCGGGACCCCGGAGGCGACGGCCACGCCGACGCAGAGCGGCAGCGCGACCAGGAAGACGACGAGGGAGGCGGCGAAGTCCTGCCTGAGGTGGGGGAATTTGCTCATGGCCGGGCTCACAGCGCCTCGAACGCGTCGGTGTCCGCGCGGTGTTCGCTGACCCGGCCGGTGTGCACCTCGTAGTACCAGCCGCGCAGCCGGAGCCGGCCGTCCGTCAGCCGGCGTTCGACGCACGGGTAGGAGCGCAGCCGCAGCAGCTGCGCCAGCACATGGTGGCGCACCGCGTCGGCGACCGTCGGGTCCGCCGGGTCGGCGGCCTTCGGCTCGTCGGCGGCGTGCGCCAGCCAGTCGCGGACGGCGGGCACGGCGGCGAGGTCGTCGCCGCGCACCAGCGCGCCGACGGCTCCGCAGTGGGAGTGCCCGCAGACCACGATGTCCGTCACGCCGAGGACCTCCACGGCGTACTCGATGGTGGCCGCCTCGCCGGTGGGAGTGCCGGAGGCGTAGGGGGGAACGATGTTGCCCGCGGTGCGCAGCTCGAACAGCTGGCCGGGGCGGGCCCCGGTGATCAGGGCCGGGACGACCCGGGAGTCGGAACAGGTGATGAAGAGGACCTCGGGTGACTGGCCTGCGGCGAGGCCGGCGAACTCCTCAGGGCGCTGTCCGAACGTGCGGGCGTTGTCGATGAGGGGCTGCATGGTGTGGTGATTCCTCCTGGCGCGCCGAAGGCGCGTCGGGCGTGCATGACAGAGGTGGGGGGGGGGAGGTGCTCTGCGCTCAGCAGCGGAAGACCTGGAGTGCGGCCGGAGAGTGGGCGGCCGAGGGTCTCGGCGCGCGGGCGTGCCCGGCGGGCACGCCCGCGTCGGGGCCGGCCCCCGGTGCTCGCTCGGGCTCCGGCAGCGGACGGGCGGCCGCCTCGGGCGCGGAGCGGGCGGTGCGGTGGCGGTCGCGGTGGGGCGGAGGACCGGTCGGGTCCCCGCAGGCGGGGGTGGCGCCGGCGTGGGGCGCGGCGGCCTCGGCGTACCCGGCGGGACCGGAGGGGATGATTCCGGTCGAAGTCTCGGCCTCGACATGACGAGGTGTGTACGCGTGTGCGAACGCCGGGGTGACGGCGGGCAGCGAGAGGGTGAGCAGGACGACGGCGAGGGCCGACAGAACGGTCCGGGCCGTCGTGCCTCGGAACATGACTTCCCTCCCGCTGCGCCCATGGCTCTAGTACCGACCAACGGTTGGTCAACGGCTGGTCAAGAAACACGTTAACCCTGCAAAGTTGTTTGCAGGGTTAACTGAGCGTTTCGAGCGGAAGAGAGCCCAAAAAGCGGGGGTCGGCTGGCCGGAACCAGCCCTTGATCTTGTGTCAGCCCGCTTCCACCAGGCGCCCGGCGTCGCGTGCCAGCGCGGTCAGCCGGGAGATCGCCCGGAAGTACTTCTTGCGGTAGCCGCCCTTCAGCATCTCCTCGCTGAACAGCTGGTCGAAGGGGAGCCCGGAGGCGAGCACCGGCACCTCGCGGTCGTAGAGCCGGTCCGCGAGGACCACCAGCCGCAGCGCGGTCGACTGGTCGGGCACCGGCCGCACACCGGTGAGGCAGACCGCCCCGAGCCCGTCGGTCAGGGCTCCGTAGCGGCTGGGGTGGACGCGGGCGAGGTGGTCCAGCAGGTCCGGGAAGCCGTCGAGGGAGGCGCCCTCGGTGGCGTACGCCGTCTTCGTCACCTGCTCGTCGGAGTACGGCGCCGGGGCCTGCGGCAGGCCGCGGTGCCGGTAGTCCTCGCCGTCGATGCGCAGGGCGCGGAAGTGGGCCGACAGACCCTGGATCTCGCGCAGGAAGTCCGCCGCCGCGAAGCGGCCCTCGCCGAGCTTGCCCGGCAGGGTGTTGGAGGTGGCGGCGAGGGCGACGCCGGCCTCGACCAGCTTGCCGAGCAGCGTCGACACCAGGACGGTGTCGCCGGGGTCGTCCAGCTCGAACTCGTCGATGCACAGCAGGCGGTGGCCGGACAGGGTCTTCACGGTCTGCTGGAAGCCCAGCGCGCCGACCAGGTTGGTCAGCTCCACGAAGGTGCCGAACGCCTTGAGCGACGGCTCGGCCGGCGTGGCGTGCCAGAGGGAGGCGAGCAGGTGGGTCTTGCCCACGCCGTAGCCGCCGTCGAGGTAGACACCGCGCGGGCCGGCCGGGGCCTTGGCCCTGCCGAAGCCGAGGAACCCGCGCTTCGGCGCGCCCGCGCCGCTCGCGTGCGCGCCGCCGAGGCCCGCCGCGAAGGACTCCAGGACCCGGACGGCCTCGGTCTGGCTGGGCTGGTTCGGGTCCGGGATGTAGGTGCCGAAGCGGACCGAGTCGAACCGGGGCGGGGGCACCATCTCGGCCACCAGACGGTCCGCGGGGACGTGCGGCTCACGGGCGCACAGCGAGAGAGGCGCCGCCGCGTCGGTCGCCGCCGCGTCGGCCGTGGGCGCGTCGGCTATCGGGGTGCGGTCGGCTGGGGAGGGGGAGGTGGACACGGTCATCCATGCTACGGGGTGGCCGCGGAGCGCCTGCGGGTCACCTGCGGGGCGCCGGAGGCGGTGGCCCGCGGCGGTCTCGCGGCGGGCCCGCGGCGGGCCGGTGGATGCGGGCAGAACGTTCGAATTCGGCCCCGCGTGGAACACTGCACCGCATGCGACGCCTGTTTCCTGTGGCCGGTCCGGCCGACGATCGTGAGTGGAGCCTCGCCGAGCTGGCGGAGGCCTATGCCTACCCCGCGCCGCGGCCGGGGGAGCCGGTGGCCTGGCTGCGGGCCAACATGGTGTCCACCCTGGACGGCGCCGCGCAGCACGACGGCCGCTCCCAGCCCATCTCCAGCGCCGCCGACATGCGGATCTTCGGCACCCTGCGCGCGCTGGCGGATGTGGTGGTCGTGGGTGCGGAAACGGTCCGCCAGGAGGGGTACCGGCCGGCCCGCGCGCGGGCCGAGTTCGCGGAGCTGCGGGAGGCGGCCGGGCAGGACCCGGCGCCCGCGATCGCGGTGGTGTCCGCGAGCCTGAACCTGGACTTCACGCTCCCGCTCTTCACCGAGCCGCTGGTGCCCACGCTCGTCCTGACCGGCGCCGCGGCGGCCCCGGACCGGATCGCCGCGGCCGAGAAGGCCGGCGTGCGGGTGGTGGTCGCCGGGGAAGGCGTCGGCGTGGAGCCCGCCCGCGCCGTGCGGGCCCTCACCGAGCTGGGGTACACCCGGCTGCTCACCGAGGGTGGCCCGCGGCTGCTGGGGCAGATGATCGCTGCCGGGGTGCTCGACGAGCTGTGTCTGACCGTCTCGCCGATGCTCACCGCGGGCGACGCGCAGCGGATCGCCGGCGGGCCGGGCGTGGCCGTGCCGCAGCAGTTCGCCCTGGCGTCGCTGCTGGAAGAGGCCGGGTTCCTGTTCTCCCGCTACCGTCGGTCATGAGTGCGGTGGAATGCGTCATTCCGTTTTAAGGGGAATCAAGTGGAGTCCGCCACTCCGGTTGGCTTCGGCTGGGCACACTAGGACTCGCGATACCCGTGCGATCACGGGGCAGGATGGTTTCGGCAGGGCCAGCCAGCGGCCCACGCAGGACAGAGGGCCCACCGCCCTCGAAGGGAAAGGGGCGCCTGGTGTTCACAAGCGTATTGATGATCGAGAAAGCCCTGACGTCCGCCGACGTGGAGTTCGTCACCACCTTGCACGGGGACGAGCCGGTCGGCTTCCACGTACTGCTCCAGCCGCGCGGCGAACAGGCGGACCGCCTGCTGCGCGCCATCGACGACCTCGCCCTCGGCGAGCTGGAGGAGGCCGCCCGCGAGAAGGAGACCCCGGAGGGGGCGGACGCGAGAACCGCCGGAGAGCAGGCGCTGGACGTGTCCCTGAGAGCGCTGCGCGCGGCCGGCAGCACGGCCGACGGGCGGCTCATCGAGGACCACCCGCTGGACGCCCTCAAGGCACTGGTCCAGGAGACCGGGGCGGACGAGGTGATCGTCCTGACCGACCCGCACTACGTCGAGGAGTTCTTCCACCGCGACTGGGCCTCCCGGGCCCGGCACCGGGTCGGCGTGCCCGTGCTCAAACTCTTCTCCCACAGCAAGGCATAGGCTTGGGCGGCGCCCCGCGGCAGCCGCCGCCGGGGCGCGCACCGACGTACCGACACCGACGTACCGCACGTACGGCACCTGCACCACGCAGCTCGTACCGCAGCTTGGGGAGAAGAACGCATGGCACCCGGCCTTCCTACCGCCATGGACCGACCGCACTTCATCGGCATCGGCGGCGCCGGAATGTCGGGCATCGCCAAGATCCTCGCCCAGCGCGGGGCCAAGGTGGCCGGCAGTGACGCCAAGGAGTCCGCGACCGCCGAGGCGCTGCGCGCGCTGGGCGCCACCGTGCACATCGGGCACGCCGCCGAGCACCTCGCCGACGATGCCAGCTGTGTCGTCGTCTCGTCCGCGATCCGCGCCGACAACCCCGAGCTGGCCCGCGCCGCCGAGCTGGGCATCCCGGTGGTGCACCGCTCCGACGCGCTGGCCGCGCTGATGGACGGCCTGCGTCCCATCGCGGTGGCCGGCACGCACGGCAAGACCACCACGACCTCGATGCTCGCGGTCTCCCTGTCCGCGCTGGGCCTCGACCCGTCCTACGCCATCGGCGGCGACCTGGACGCGCCCGGCTCCAACGCCCTGCACGGCGACGGCGAGATCTTCGTCGCCGAGGCGGACGAGAGCGACCGCAGCTTCCACAAGTACGCCCCCGAGGTCGCCATCGTCCTCAACGTCGAGCTCGACCACCACGCGAACTACGCCTCGATGGACGAGATCTACGAGTCCTTCGAGATCTTCGCGGGCAAGATCGTGCCCGGCGGCACCCTGGTGATCTCGGCGGACCACGAGGGCGCGCGCGAACTGACCCGCCGCCTCGCGGGCACCGTGCGGACCGTGACGTACGGCGAGTCGCCGGACGCCGACGTCCGCGTGCTGTCCGTCGTCCCGCAGGGCCTCAAGAGCGAGGTGACCGTCGAGCTGGACGGCACCCAGCTCACCTTCACCGTCTCCGTCCCCGGCCGCCACTACGCCCACAACGCGGTCGCCGCCCTCGCGGCCGGCGCCGCACTCGGCGTCCCCGCGGCCGAGCTGGCCCCGGCGCTGGCCGCCTACACCGGCGTCAAGCGGCGCCTCCAGCTGAAGGGCGAGGCGGCCGGCGTCCAGGTGATCGACTCCTACGCCCACCACCCCACCGAGATGACCGCCGACCTGGAGGCCATGCGCGCGGCGGCCGGCGACTCCCGCATCCTCGTCGTCTTCCAGCCGCACCTGTTCTCCCGCACCCAGGAGCTGGGCCGGGAGATGGGCCAGGCGCTGGCGCTGGCGGACGCCTCCGTGGTCCTCGACATCTACCCGGCCCGCGAGGACCCGATCCCCGGCGTCACCAGCGAGCTGATCATCGACGCGGCCCGCGCGGCGGGCGCCGACGTGACGGCCGTGCACGACAAGGCCGAGGTGCCGGACGTGATCGCGGGAATGACCCGCCCCGGCGATCTCGTTCTCACCATGGGCGCCGGCGATGTCACCGACCTCGGCCCGCGCATCCTGGACCACCTGTCGAGCCTGTCGAAGTGAGGGGCTGAAGCTCATGTCGTACGACGTCGAGAAGCCGGACGAGCAGTGGCGCGCGGAGCTGACGCCGGCCGAGTACGCCGTGCTGCGCCAGGCCGCGACCGAGCCCGCGTTCACCGGTGAGTACACCGACACCAAGACCAAGGGCGTCTACTCCTGCCGGGCCTGCGGCGCGGAACTGTTCACCTCGGAGACCAAGTTCGAGTCCCACTGCGGCTGGCCGAGCTTCTTCGACCCCAAGGACACCGACGCCGTCGAACTCATCGAGGACCGCTCCCACGGCATGCTGCGCACCGAGGTCCGCTGCGCCCGCTGCGGCTCCCACCTCGGACACGTCTTCGAGGGCGAGGGCTACCCGACACCCACGGACCAGCGCTACTGCATCAACAGCATCGCCCTGCGGCTGGCGACGGACGAGGGCTGACCGGGCGCGGGCCCGGACCGTCCGCCGGCGGTCGACGGTGACGCGCTCACCCTGGGCCCGTGGTGCGTTCTCGTGCCGCGGGCCTCAGTGGATCCGGCGGCCGTGCGCGTCCGGGACACCGGACTTGCGGAAGAAGTAGCTGTTGAGGTGGTCCCGCCACTCGCGGGCGCTGCGCAGCTGCTCCTCGTACCGTTCCGTCACGCGCGCGTGCCGCGCTGGCTCCACCAGGTCCGCCAGCGAGGCCCAGACCCGGCGGGCCTCCTCCACCTCCTCGACTCCCTCGAAGTGGGTGTCGTAGAGGTGCTGGATCACCGTCCTGCCGCTGTGCAGGACGTGGCCGTAGGGCACGTGGTGGAAGAACAGCAGCAGCTCGTCGGGGCAGGTGTCCGGGGACTCGTACCGCTCCGCCCAGGGCTCGGCGTACTGCGCGGCGTAGCCGGTGCCGGTGGAGCCGCTGCGGTCGACGCCGACGCCGTCGCGGTCCGCGAAGTGGTAGGTGCCCCAGGGGCTGTACTCGTAGCCGTCCACACTCGGCCCGTAGTGGTGCCCCGGCTGCACCATGAAGCCGACGCCGAGCGGGGCGGTGTACTTCTCGTACGTGAGCCAGGAGCCGCGCAGCACGCCGCGCAGCCCGTCGGCCAGCCGCCGCGGGGCGTCCGGGAAGGTGAGCCGGATCCAGTCGTCGAGGATCTCCGCGGGGTCCGCGTCCGGCCGCCAGGCCAGCCGGCCGAAGGTGTACAGGTTCGCCTGCGCCAGCGGATGCCCCGTCCAGAACGGGTCGTCGCCGACGTTGGAGACGGCGACCAGAGCGCCGGCCAGGTCGCCTACCCGGCGCGCCCCGTCCGGCCGGAACCGCAGCACCTCGCTCCACATCGGTCCCAGCCAGCACACGTGCCGCTGCTGCCCGGTGTACTCCTGCGTGGCCTGCACCTCCACCGCCAGCCGCGTCCGCGGCATCGCCCCGATCAGCGGCGACACGGGCTCGCGCACCTGGAAGTCCATCGGGCCGTGCTTCACCTGGAGCGTCACGTTGCCGGCGAACTGCCCGTCCAGCGGCGTGAAATGGTCGTACGCGGCCCGCGCCCGGTCCGTCGAGCGGTCCCGCCAGTCCTGGTGGTGGTCGTAGACGAACGCCCGCCAGTGGACGGTGCCGCCGTACGGGGCCAGCGCCTCGGCCAGCATGTTCGCGCCGTCGGCGTGGGTGCGGCCGTAGGCGAACGGGCCGGGGCGGCCCTCCGAGTCGGCCTTCACCACGTACCCGCCGAAGTCGGGTATCGCCGCGTGCACGCCGGCGGTCGCCCTGGCCCACCACGCGCGCACCCGCGCGTCCAGCGGATCGGCCGTGTCCAGTCCGCCGAGCACGACCGGCGCCGCGAAGGTCACCGACAGATGCGTCCGGATCCCGTACGCCCTGAACTCGTCCGCGATCTCGGCGACCTCGCCGATCCGGTCGGTGAGCAGCCGGGCCTCCTCGGCGTGCACGTTCACGTTGTTCACGGCCACCGCGTTGATCCCGCAGGCCGCGAGCAGCCGCCCGTACGCCCGGACGCGGTCCAGGTCGCGGCGCGGCTCGCCGTCCCGCCAGAACAGCGAGCCGCCCGCGTAACCGCGCTCCACCTGGCCCGTCACCGGGTGGACGGACACGTTGTCCCAGTGGTTCAGCATGCGCGGGCCGAGAGCCGGGCGGTGCGTGCGCCGCGTCCGGTCCCCGGCGAAGGCGTCCGGGCCGAGGCGTACGACGTGGAACAGGCCGTGGAGCAGGCCGTGCGGGTCGGCGGCGGTGACCGTGGTGCGGGCGTCCTGGCGCTCCAGTGCGTACCCCTCGGCGCCCAGCTCGTCCCGGCCGTCGGGCTCGGTGCGCAGCACCAGGTCGTACGAGGTCTCCGCGCGCCCGTCGTCCGCGCGGACCGCCTGCCCGCCGAACGTCGCGCAGGCCGCCGCCACCTCCCCGTACACCGTGTCGGCCAGCGGGCCGGTCGCCCGGACCAGCACGCGCCGGGAGCCCAGGGCACGGAACGCCTCCGCGGGCAGCCAGGCGGGATCCGGGGCGGCGTCCGGGGCGGGAACGGGTGCGGTCACTAGACCCCCTCGGGTGCGCGGTCGGCGCGGTCGGCGGGGCAAGTATCGCCCGGTCGGCACGGCCACGGGAGTGCGCCGCGGTTTTTCCGGAATCCCGGCAACCTCCGTACGCGCGGCGGCGACTGAGGGCTGGAACGGGGGTTCCGGTCGTTGTCGAACGAGAGTGAACACGTGAGCGAGAGAGCAGTCCCGCGCCGGTCCCGGCGCAGGCGGAGCGGGCGCCGCAGGAGCGTCCTGGTCGGTGTGCTGGCCATGGCACTGACCGGCGGAGCGGTCGTCACCGGCGTGCTGATGTCGGCGTCGGCGTCCGCGCCGGGCGCGGGAACCTACCGGCTGGTGAACGCCGCCGACGGCACCTGTCTGACCGCGCCCGGCACGGCCGGCGCCCAGATCGCGTCGGCGGCCTGTGACGGCGGTGCCGCGCAGGTGTGGCGACTGGCCGGCACCGACGGCGGGTTCACCGTCACCGGCGGCACGCTCTGCGCGGGCGTCAAGGACGACTCGGCGTCCGCCGGGAAGCCGGTGCAGCAGCAGGCCTGCGACGGCGGCGACGCCCAGGTCTGGAGCACGGCCGCGGTCGGGGAGGCGTACCACCTCGTCAACGCGGGCAGCGACAAGTGCCTGAACCTCAAGGGCGGGCTGGTCCAGCAGAACTCCTGCGACAAGGCGAGCAGCAAGAGCTGGACGCTGGAGGCGACCACCGCGGCCTCACCGCAGCCGACGGCGACGGCGTCGGCGAGCGTCAGCCCGTCGGCGTCGGCGTCGGCGTCGGCGAGCGTCAGTCCGTCCGCGTCCGCGTCGGCGTCGGCGAGCGTCAGTCCGTCCGCGTCCGCGTCGGCGTCGGCCACAGCGACCGCCGGCGCCGGCCCCTCGGCCACGGCGACCTCCGCGCTCGGTGCCTGGCCCACCCCGGCGGGTCAGCAGGCGGTGTCCGCCACCCTTGAGATCTCCGGCAGCTACGACGGCGGTCTCAAGCGCTACTACGGCTCCGGCGACCTCGGCAGCGACGGCCAGGACGAGAGCCAGGGCCCGCTGTTCGAACTCGCCGACGGGGCCGTGCTGAAGAACGTGGTGCTGGGTACCCCGGCCGCCGACGGCGTCCACTGCCTGGGCTCCTGCACCCTGCAGAACGTGTGGTGGGAGGACGTCGGCGAGGACGCCGCCAGCTTCAAGGGCACCTCGGCCTCGGCGACGTACCTCGTCACCGGCGGCGGCGCCAAGGGCGCGGACGACAAGGTCTTCCAGCACAACGGCGCCGGCACGGTGACCGTCCGGGACTTCCAGGTCGAGGACTTCGGCAAGCTGTACCGCTCCTGCGGCAACTGCAAGACGCAGTACAAGCGGTCCGTCGTCATCAGCGACGTGCGGGCGACCAGCCCGGGCAAGGTCCTCGTCGGCATCAACACCAACTACGGCGACACGGCGACGATCTCCGGGGTGACCCTCACCGGCAGCGCGGCCAAGAAGATCACCGTGTGCGAGCGGTTCCAGGGCAACAGCAGCGGTGCCGAGCCGACCTCGCTGGGCAGCGGCCCGGACGGCACGTACTGCCGCTACTCCGCCTCGGACGTCAGCTACGGCTGAACCGGCAGCCGGACGGTGAACTCCGTCCGGCCCGGTTCGCTGTCCGCCTCGATCGTGCCGCCGTGCGCCCGCACCAGCGAGCGCGCCACGGACAGGCCCAGGCCGCTGCCGCCGCGGTCGCGGCTGCGGGCCTTGTCCACGCGGTAGAAGCGGTCGAAGACCCGCTCCCGGTCGGCGGCGGGTATGCCGGGCCCGGCGTCGGTCACCCGCACCACGGCCGCCCCGGCCGTGACCGAGACCGCCACGCACACCTCGGTCCCGGCCGGGGTGTGCACGGCCGCGTTGGTGAGCAGGTTGTCCAGCACCTGCCGGATCCGCTGCGGATCGAGCCGCAGCCGCACCGGCCCGCCCGGGGTCCGCACGGTCAGCGGACGCTCCGGATGGCCCGCGCGGAACGCGTCGGCGGCCTGCTCCACCAGCTCCACCAGATCCGCCTCCCGGGGCCGCAGCGGCGTCTCGACCTCGGCCGCGTCGAGCCGGGCGAGCAGCAGCAGGTCGTCCAGCAGGAATCCCATCCGGGCGGCCTCCGCGCGCAGTCGCGCCAGATGCCTCGCGCGCTCCTCGGGCTCGTTGGCGGCCGCGTACTGGAACAGGTCCGCGTAGCCCCGCACCGACATCAGCGGGGTGCGCAGCTCGTGCGAGGCGTCGGCCACGAACCGGCGCAGCCGCTGCTCGGCCTCCGCGCGCACCGCCAGGGAGTCGTCGATGTGCTCCAGCATGGTGTTGAACGCCGTGCGCAGCTCCTCCACCTCGGGGCCGCCGCCGGCCCGCGGGGCGCGCAGCGGCAGCCGGGCCGCCGACTCGGACAGATCGTGCGAGGCGATGCCGTGCGCGGTGCGCGCCATGTCGCTGAGCGGCTTCAGCCCGCGCCGCAGCATCCGCCGGCCGAACACCACCAGTGCCAGCAGGGCCAGCGCGAACGCCACGACCTGCACGGTGATCAGCTGCCGCACGGTGTCGTCGATGTCGCCGGTGGGCGCGGCGCTCACCAGCACCACTCCGGGCTCGACCTCGCAGCCGCGCAGCTGGAAGGTGCCCTCGCCGTCGATCCTCGCCACTCGGGTGGCGGGGTCGGTGCCGTCGCGGACCATCGTCTCGGCGAGGCCGGCGAAGGCGCTGGTGTCGGCGGGCACGTCGGAGGGCCTGCGGAGCACCGCGTCGCCGTCCGACACGTCGTAGACCGCCGTGTACCAGCCGTAGTACGGCTTGCGCCGTACGGTGCCGTGCTCGGCGGCGTCCTTGGACTGCACGGTCTGCACCAGCCGCATCTGGTCGACGAGCTGCCGCTCCAGGTAGCTGCGCATGGAGGCGGTCAGGGCGGTGCCGACCACGGCGAACGCCACCAGCGACAGCGCGCCCAGGCCGAGCGCCAGCCGGGTGCCGAGCCGCATGCCGCGGCGGGTGTCGCGCAGCCTGGCGAGGGCTCGCCTCACGCGTCGGCCTGCCGGATCACATAGCCGAAGCCGCGCACGGTGTGGATGAGCGGGGCGGCGCCCGCGTCCGGGGCCGCCTCGCCGGCCCCGTCGAGTTTGCGGCGCAGCCGGCTGACGACCAGTTCGACGACGTTGGAACGGCCGCCGAAGCCGTACTCCCACACATGGTCGAGGATCTGCGCCTTGGTGAGGACGGTCGGCGACTTGCGCATCAGATAGCGCAGCACCTCGTACTCGGTCGGGGTCAGCGTCAGCGGGGTCCCGGCGCGCCGCACCTGCCGGGTGTCCTCGTCCATCGTCAGATCGCCGACCCGCAGCACCGACCGCTGGAACCCGGGCCCGGCGCTGCGCCGCAGCACGGTCCGCAGCCGGGCCATCAGTTCCTCCACCGCGAACGGCTTGACCAGGTAGTCGTCGCCGCCCCGGGTCAGCCCGGCCACCCGGTCGGCGACCCCGTCGCGGGCGGTGAGGAACACCACCGGCACCATCGTGCCCGTGCCGCGCAGCCGGTCCAGGACGGCGAACCCGTCCAGGTCCGGCAGCATCAGGTCGAGCACCACGATGTCGGGGTGGAACTCGGCGGCCCGGCGCAGCGCCTGCTCGCCGGTGTTCGCGGTGACCGCCTCCCAGCCCTCGTAGCGGGCGACCGTGGCGACGAGGTCGGCGATGGGCGGATCGTCGTCCACGACGAGGAGTCGTACTTTTTCCACCCGTTCATAGTGCGTGACGCACCCCTCGGCACCAGGCCCGCGGACGGCCCCGGGAGCGATCGATACACACTTGAAAGTTGTACGACAGGAAAATGACAGCTCCGGGCGGCGAAGCTCGGTGTCTCAAGGCCCCGAGCTAGGAGTTGCCCTCCGTGACGATCGTCCCGTCGCCTCCCCGTCCCCCCACGGCGATACGTCCCAAGGCGCTGGCGCGCACCGGCCTGTACGCCGTGCTCGCCGCCAACGTGGCCGTGGTCACCTGCTTCTTCGTGCAGGCCGGGTTCGCCTCCAACGCCCTGATCGTGCTGGGCCGGGCGGCCGGCCTGTACGGCGCGCTGCTCATGGCCTTCCAGCTGCTGCTGGTGGCCCGGCTGCCCTGGCTGGACCGCCGGATCGGCATGGACCGGCTGACCCTGTGGCACCGCCGGCTCGGCTTCTCGCTGCTGTGGACGCTGCTCGCGCACGCGGTGTTCATCACCTTCGGCTACGCCGACGCCTCCGGGATGGACCCGGTGAACCAGCTGGTGGACCTCGCCGAGACGGTCGAGGGCGTGCTGCGCTCGGTCGTCGCGCTCGTCCTGATCCTCGTGGTCGGCACCGTCTCGGCCCGGTTCGCCCGGCGCCGGCTGGCCTACGAGACCTGGCACTTCGTCCACCTGTACACCTACGTCGCGGTGGTCCTCGCCTTCTCCCACCAGGTCGCCGTGGGAACGACCTTCGTCGCCTCCGCCGCCGCCACCGCCTACTGGTGGACCCTGTGGGGTGCCGCGCTCGGCTCGGTGCTCGTGGGTCGCGTGGTGCTGCCGCTGTGGCGGAACCTGCGTCACCGGTTGCGGGTCTCGGCCGTCGTCCCCGAGAACGACGACGTCGTCTCCGTCCACATCACCGGCCGCGACCTCGACCGGCTGCCCGTCCGCGCGGGCCAGTTCTTCATCTGGCGGTTCCTGACCCGGGACCGCTGGTGGCAGGCCAACCCGTTCTCGCTGTCCGCCGCGCCCGACGGCCGGTCCCTGCGGCTGACCGTGAAGGCGGCCGGCGACGGCAGCGCCGCCCTGCGTCATCTGCGCGTGGGCACCCGGGTGTTCGCGGAGGGCCCCTACGGCGCGTTCACCACCCTGCACCGCACCCGTCCCGACGCCGTGCTGATCGCGGGCGGGGTCGGCGTCACACCGATCCGGGCGCTGCTGGAGGACCTGGAGGGCCATGCCGTCGTCATCCACCGGGTGGCCACCGAGCGGGATGCCGTGCTCCACGACGAACTGCGCGAGCTGGCCGGGGCCAAGGGCGCCGAGCTGTATCTGGTCACCGGCCCCGTCACCCCCGACAAGCTGGCCCCGGCCGAACTAACCCGGCTGGTGCCGGACATCGCCGACCGGGACGTCTACCTCTGCGGGCCGCCCGGCATGACCGCCGCGGTCCGGCGCAGCCTGCGCGAGCTGGGCGTGCCGGGGCCGCAGATCCACTTCGAGCGCTTCAGCCTCGCCGGATGACCGGCACGGCGGGAGCGGCGGAAACGCCGGGAGCGGCGGGAGCGGCGGGAGCGGCGGGAGCGGCGGTGATGACGGGAACGACGGGCGCGACCGGAACGACCGGAACGACCGGAACGACCGGAACGAAGGGAACGAGGGAAACACCGTGAAGCGAGCACTGCCTGTCCTGGTCCTGACCGTCGCCGGGCTGATCCCCGTCTGGCGGTACGCGCCCTCCCAGGAGCCCGCGTCCACCGGCGAGACGGCGACCGGCCCCGCGCGTCCCGCCCCCTCCGGCACCTCCTCCACCGCGCCCCCCGGCACGTCCTCCGGCGCGGCCGGCTCCGATGTCGTAGCGGGTCCGACCGTCGCCACCGAGAAGGGCGACGTCCAGGTCGAGGTGACGGTCGACGGCGACCGGATCGCCTCGGTGCGGATGCTGAAGCAGCCGAACCATCCGCAGACGACGGCGGCGGTGCCGACGCTGATCGAGGAGACGCTCCGGGCGCAGAGCGCGGACGTCGACACGGTGTCCGGGGCGACCGTCACCAGCGAGGGCTACAAGGAGTCGTTGCAGGCCGCGCTCGACGCCAGGGGGGTGTGACCGTGCGGCGCGTCGAGCACGTCATGGGCTTCCCCGTCTCGCTCCGGATCGACGACACCCATGTCCCCGAGGGAGCGGCGGACGACGTCTTCGCCTGGCTGCGCGAGGCCGACGCGCGGTTCAGCCCGTTCCGGGCCGACAGCGAGGTGTCCCGCCTGGACCGGGACGAGATCGCGCCGGACGAGGTCGGTCCGGACCTCGCCGAGGTGCTGGCCATCGGCGAGCGGTACCGGATCGCCACCGGCGGCGCCTTCGACGTACGCCCGCCCGGCCGCCGACTCGACCCGTGCGCGGTGGTCAAGGGCTGGGCCGTGCAGCGCGCCGCGGACCGGCTGACGGCCGCCGGGGTCCGGCGCTTCTGCCTCAACGCCGGAGGAGACGTGGTCGTCGCGGGCGGCCCCTGGCGGGTGGGCGTACGGCATCCCGAGCACGCCGGCCAGGTGTGCGCGGTGCTGGAGCTCACCGACGGCGCGGTCGCCACCTCCGGCCGCTACGAACGCGGCGAGCACATCCTCGACGCCCGCACCGGCCGCCCCGCGACCGGCCTCCTCGGCGTCACCGTCCTCGCCCCCACCCTCACCGAGGCCGACGTCGTCGCCACCGCCGCCTTCGCCCTGGGCCCCGACGGCGTGGCCTGGGCGGCGGCACAGGACGGCTGCGAGGTGTACGCCGTCGGCGCCGACCGCCGGGTGCGGCGCACCGCGGGGGTGCCGCTGGCACGGGCGGCGGCGTGAGCCCCGCCCGCCGTAACGCCGTAACGCCGTGCCGCCGTAACGCCGCGCCGCCGTGCCGCTGCGACGGCCCCGCGCCGCCGCAACGGCCCCGCGGGCTGCGGGAATCGGTCGTGGTGTGTTGGTCCGGTAGTCACACAAGCGGTCTAGACTCGGTCCGCAACGGCCCGCTGCCCGGCGCGAGCGCACCAGCGACTGCCAGACCCGAAGGGTGTTCGGCGTTTTGATACGGATAGATTCAGTCACCAAGCGGTACCCGGACGGCACGGTGGCGGTCGACCGGCTGTCCCTGGAGATACCGGACCGGTCGATCACGGTCCTGGTGGGACCGTCGGGCTGCGGCAAGACGACCACCCTGCGGATGATCAACCGCATGGTCGAGCCCAGCGAGGGGACCATCCACCTCGACGGCACCGACATCCGGCAGCAGCCCGTCAACGACCTGCGCCGCTCCATGGGTTACGTCATCCAGAACGCCGGGCTCTTCCAGCACCGCACGATCGTCGACAACATCGCCACCGTCCCCCGGCTGCTCGGCTGGCGCAAGGAGAAGGCCCGCGCCCGCGCCCGGGAACTGATGGAGCGGGTCGGTCTCGACGCCTCCCTCGCCCGGCGCTACCCGTACCAGCTCTCCGGCGGTCAGCAGCAACGCGTCGGCGTGGCACGGGCGTTGGCCGCCGACCCGCCGGTCCTCCTCATGGACGAGCCGTTCTCCGCCGTCGACCCCGTCGTCCGCAAGGGCCTCCAGGACGAACTGCTGCGCCTGCAGGACGAGTTGGGCAAGACGATCGTCTTCGTCACCCATGACATCGACGAGGCCGTCAAGCTCGGCACGATGGTCGCCGTCCTGCGCACCGGCGGCCGGCTCGCCCAGTTCGCGCCCCCCGCCGACCTGCTGACCGACCCCGCCGACCCGTTCGTCGAGGACTTCCTCGGCGCCGACCGCGGCATCCGGCGGCTGTCCTTCTTCTCCTCCGCCGGGCTGGAACTGCTGACCACGCCGATCGTCGCCGTCGACGCCACCGCCGAACAGCTCGCCGCCCGCCGCAGCCCCGACACCCCCTACCTCCTCGTCACGGACCTCGACGGCCGGCCCCTGGGCTGGGGCGAGCCGGACGAGCTGACCGCCGGCGACATCCGGCCGGAGCGCCTGCTGCCGTGCGGGCGGCCGTTCACCGCCGGCGCGGACTCGCTGCGCGCCGCCCTGGACTGCGCGGTGCTGTCACCCACCGGCTGGGCGGTCGCCGTGGACGGCGAGGGCCGGGCGGCCGGAGTCGTCTCGCAGCAGACCATCGGCGAGGCCGTCCGCGGCGCCCACGCGCGACGCCGCCGGGACGGCGAGACCCCGCGGCAGCCGGGTACGACCGGGAAGGCGGGCCAGGCCGAGAAGGTCGCGCGATGAACGCCCTGTTCGACATGCCCAGCGACCTCCAGCACAGCTATCTCGGCCTGGTCGCCCTGCATCTGCGCATCGCGCTGGTCCCGGTGCTCGCCGGGCTGCTGGTGGCGCTGCCCGTCGCCCAGCTGTGCGTGCGGCTGCGCTGGCTGTACCCGCCGGTGCTGGGGGTGACGACCGTGCTCTACGCGATCCCGTCGCTCGCCTTCTTCGTCGTCCTCATCGACTACACCGGCATGAGCGAGATCACCGTGATGATCCCGCTGGCCGTCTACAGCCTCGTGGTGTTCGTCCCGGCGATCGTGGACGGCGTCCGCTCCGTGCCGCGCGAGACCCTGGACGCCGCCACCGCCATGGGCTTCGGGCCCGTCCGCCGCTACCTCCAGGTCCAGCTGCCGATCGCGGCGCCCGCGATCATCGCCGGGCTGCGGGTGGCGTCGGTGTCCAGCATCTCCCTGGTCAGCGTCGGCATGCTGATCGGCAACCAGGGAGCCCTCGGCAACCTGCTGAACAGCGGCATGATCTACAACCAGCCGCGCCTGGTGTGGCTGTCGGTCGTCGGCACGGCCGTCCTCGCCATCCTCGTCGACGCCGTGCTGATCCTCCTGCGGGTGCTGGTGACACCCTGGATGTCCCCGAAGGGTGCCGCCCGGTGAACGTACTGAACTTCGTCGACGCCTTCTTCAGCGACGGCGCCCACTGGCACGGCTACGACGGCATCCCGACCCGCCTCCTCGAACACCTGCGGTACACCCTGATGGCGCTCGGTGTCGCCGCCGCCGTCGGACTGCCGATCGGCCTGCTCACCGGCCACACCGGGCGCGGCGGCAACGCCCTCGCCCTCATCGCCACCGCGGCCCGCGCGCTGCCCAGCTTCGGCCTGATGGTGCTGATGTTCATCACCCTCGGACTGGGACTCGCGCCCGTGATGATCCCGCTGGTGGTGCTCGCCGTCCCGCCGATCCTCGTCACCACCTACGAGGCGGTCCGCTCCGTCGACCCCGCGCCGGTGGACGCCGCCCGGGGCATGGGCATGCGTGAGCCGGAGGTGCTGTTCCGGGTCGAACTCCCGGTCGCGCTGCCGCTGATCCTCAGCGGACTGCGCTCGGCGGCCATCCAGATCGTCTCCACCGCCACCATCGCCGCGTACGTCAGCTTCGGCGGTCTCGGCCGGTACATCGTCGACGGCCTCTACCAGCGCGACTACGAGAAGGTGGTGGGCGGCGCCACCCTGGTCGCCGCGATGGCTCTCGCCACGCTCGCGCTGTTCTGGGCGGTCGGCCGCCTCGCGGTGTCGCGCGGGGTGCGCGGCGGCGGCGCCTGACGTCCGGGCCTCAGCCTCCGGTCCGGTCCGGGCTTCAGCCTCCGGTCCGGTCCGGGCTGCAGCGTCCGGTCCGGGCTTCAGCCCTCGGTCCGCGCCAGCGCCAGCTCCAGCACCACCAGCAGCGCGTCCCGGACCGAACCGCGCTCCCGGGCGTCGAAGACGACGACCGGGACGCGGTCGGTGACGTCCAGCGCCCAGCGGACCTCGTCCAGCGCGTGCTCGACCCGCCCGTCGAAGGCGTTGACCGCCACCGCGAACGGGATCCGCTTGTGCTCGAAGTAGTCGACCGCCGCGTAGCAGTCGTCGAGACGGCGGGTGTCGACGATGACGAGCGCGCCGACCGCGCCCTCGACGATGTCGTCCCACATGAACCCGAACCGGTCCTGCCCGGGCGTGCCGAACAGGTACAGCTTCAGCGTCGGGTCGATGGTCAGGCAGCCGAAGTCCATCGCCACCGTCGTCGTGGTCTTGCGCGGGGTGTGCGTCAGATCGTCCACGCCCGCCGCCACCTCGGTGATCGCGGCCTCCGTCGTCAGCGGCTCGATCTCGGAGATCGCGCCCACCGCGGTGGTCTTGCCCACCCCGAAACCACCCGCGATCACCATCTTCACCGGCAGCGGCGGCCGGACGGAGGTCCGCGTGGCGGCGCCGTGCGGGACGGCGGGCTCAGTCGGTGTCACGGAGTACCCCTCGGGAGTCGGGGATGGCCCGCAGGCCATCGATAACCCTGCGCAGGACGGACGCGTCATGGGTGGCGGCCGCGTTCGGCACGTGCACCGCCAGATGCCCGGCCGCCCGCAGATCCTCGGCGAGCACCCGGACCACGTTGAGATGCAGCCGCAGCCGGGCCGCGATCTCCGCGATGGACTGCGGCCGCGCGCACACGGCGACGATGTCGTGCCGCTCGAAGGAGAGCCGGCCGAGCGCGTCGAGCCCCGGCGCGGTGGCGATCACCTGGGTCTCCACCGGAATCGGCCGCTCCGCCGCGGCCTCGCCCGCGCCCGCGACCCGGCCCGCGGTGACCAGGAACGGGCGTACGGCGGGGGCGTGCGCGACCGGGACCGGCTCCTCGTCCGGGCCCGGGACCGGCGGGAAGCCGTCCGCCATGGGTGGTCTCTTCCTCTCTCGACCGGCCGGAGGACCGGTCAGCCCGTCGACGCGACGCCGACGCTGTTCTTCAGTTCCAGCACCAGCTGCGGGCTGAGCGCGGCACCGGCGCGGTTGGCGAACAACGTCATCTCGTACGCGATGTTGCCCAGCTTGGCCTCCTTGTCGGCGACCACGCCGAGCACGGCGCCGCTGCCGATCGCGGAGACCAGGACATGGCCGCCCTCCAGGTCGATGATGACCTTGTTGAGCGCGCCCAGTCCGTAGTTGCCGGAGGCGCCGGCGGCCAGGCTGGTCAGGCCGGAGACGATCGCCGCCAGCCGTTCCGAGTGGGCCCGCTCGCGCAACTGGGCCACCGCGATGAGCAGTCCGTCGGAGGACACCGCGATGGCGTCCACGACACCGGCGGTCTCGGTCGCGAAGCGGTTCAGCAGCCAGGTGAAGTCGGCTGCGGCGGCCCGCAGGTCGTCCGGTGCGGTGTCTCCGGCGGGAGTGCCACCTGTCTGCGTGCTCAACTCTCCGCTCCTTCCGGGGGGTAGGGCTGGGGGTGCGGTTCGGGGGACTCGGGTGCGGTTCGGGGGCCGGCGCTGTCACGGTGGGCGCGTTCCACGGCCGCCTCGAACTCCTCCAGCGCGTCGCGGACGGCCTCCGCGTCGGCCGGCTGCGGCGCACGGGCGGCCTGCCGGTCGGCGTCGGCACCGAGCGTGGTCCGCAGCGTCGCGCCGCGGACCCGCCGCCGCAGCGGCCGGGCACCGCCGACGGCGGG
>NZ_JBEPAL010000037.1:0-88939 GCF_040298625.1 Streptomyces sp. NPDC001532 | reverse complement strand
GTGACCCCGTCGCGCTCCAGATAGTCCAGCAGCGCCCGTTTCAGCACGGGGTTGTTGTGGCCGTAGTTCAGCGACCCGGCACCCGCGAAGAAGTCGAGGTACTCATGGCCGTCCTCGTCGTACATACGGCTGCCGCGCGCCCGGTCGAAGACGGTGGGCCAGCCGCGGCAGTAGCTGCGCACCTCGGACTCCACGGTCTCGAAGACGCTCAGGTCGGGCTGGGTGATGGTCACGACTAATCGCTCCTCAGTGCGAGAGGTGGGGGGTCAGCGGGCCGATGCGGTACAGGACTTCGGGGTCGTGCGGGCCGTCCGGGAACAGCGGGGCGTCGAAGACGACCTCCCGCTCCACACGGGCGCCGTGCCGGGCGGCGAAGGAGGTGAACAGCTGCTGCGAGGCGGCGTTGCCGGGAGTGATGGTGGTCTCCACGGTGATCACCTCGTGTTCGGCGGCGACCCGGGCGGTCAGCCCGTCGAGCAGCCGGGCGGCGATGCCGCGACCGCGGTGCGCGGCGTCGACCGCCACCTGCCACACGAGCAGGGTCCGGGGGCGGTCCGGCCGCAGATATCCGGTGACGAACCCGATCGGTGTGCCGTCGTCGTCGCGTGCCACCGCGGAGGTGGCCGCGAAGTCACGGCACCACAGCAGATAGCTGTAGGACGAGTTCAGGTCGAGGGTTCCGGATTCCTTGGCGAGCCGCCACAAAGCGGCTCCGTCCGCAACCGACGGACGGTCGATCTGTAGGTCGGCTTGTGTGGCAGTCATGCGGATTGAATTTAGCGAGCGAAATTCAAAATTGCATGCGGGAAGGGCCTTGGGTGCGGCACCGGTCTGTGTTATCACGCGGGCGCGTACCTGGGCACGAGGAGAGGCCCCTATGCGCGGGTTTGGGATGTATATAGCTCACAAATCGGGCGCGTTGTGTAACGCGTCACACCCATGTAAGACGTGTGCCGACGTTCGCAGAATCTTCGCGTTTGAGGTCCGGAATCCGGGGCACAAGAATGTGGAAAGCCACCCCGGATATTCAATCGATAAATGCGAGCGAATTCAGATCCCGGTAAATCCGAAATAGCGCCTCCGCTAACGCCAGGCGGATTCCGCCGCGCGCCGCGCCGCCTCCAGGTCCACCGCGAGGCCCAGCTCCGCCAGCGCCGCGCCCAGCGCCGCCAGGCTCGCCTGGACGGTGCCCGGCGTCGCCTCGGGGCCGTAGTGGTTGACCCGGATCATCTCCTTGGCCAGCGCGCCGCCCCCCGCGGCCAGCGGCAGCGCGGGGTCGCTCGCCAGGGCGCGGGCGACCAGGTCCGAGGCCGCCACACCGGCCGGCGCGCGCAGCGTCGTCGCCACCGGGGCGGCCTCCGCCGCCGCGTGGACGTACGGCTCCAGCCCGCCGCCGAGCGCCACCGCCCCCGCCCGGGTCGCCGTCGCCGCGGAGCGGTGCCGGGCCATCACGGTCTGAAGGCCCTCCGCCTCGATCCGCTCGACGCACGCCTGAAGGGCCAGCATCTCCAGCTGCGCCGGCGCGTGCAGCAGCGCCTTGCGGCCGCCGTCGACCCAGCGCTCCTTCCAGTCCAGCAGCGACAGGTACGACCGGCGCGGCGCCCGCGGGTTCGCCGCCATCCGGGCCCAGGCCCGCTCGCTCACCGACACCGCCGAGACGCCCGCCGGGCCGCCCATCGCCTTCTGCGCCCCGATCACGCACAGGTCCACGCCCCACGCGTCCGGCAGCACCGGCTCGGCGCCGACGGAGGCGACGGCGTCCAGGTAGAACAGCGCGCCGTGCGCCCGGACGGCCTCGCCGATCTCCGCGACCGGGTTGGTGTTGCCGGTGGCCGCCTCGGCGTGCACCAGGGAGACGAAGTCGATCTCCGGGTGTTCGGCGAGGGCCTGCCGGATCTGCTCGGCGGTCACCGCGGTGTGGAACGGCACGGCGAGGTCGTGGACGGTCGCCCCGCAGTCCCGCAGCCAGTCCCCGAAGGTCTGCCCGTACGGGCCGGTGATCACGTTCAGCGCGGTGGTGCCGGGCCCGGCGGTGCCGCGGATCGCCCCCTCCAGCGGCAGCAGCGCCTCGCCCTGCATGATCACGACGTCCTGCCGGGTGTCCAGCAGCCGGGCCACCCGGTCCTCGATCGCGGCGAAGTGCGCGGCGGTCAGCGGGGGCAGGTCGAGGAAGGGGTGGGTCACGGCGGTGCTCTCTTCGCTCACGGGATCGACGCGGACGACTGTAGTCCCGGGCCCCGGCACGGCTCCCCCCTGTCCCGCCCCCTGACCGTCCCCAGGGTGGACTTCTTAGGTCGTGCGGCCGCCCAGCCATCGGTTTGATTTGAGTGGCCCAAACCTCTCCTTATAATCGGAACCACAGTTCCCTCATAGGAGGTCCCCGTGAACACCGTCCTCAGGCGCCGGGCCCGTCTCCTGGCCGCCACCACCGCGACGGCCGGGCTGGTCCTCGTGGCCGGCTGCACCTCCAGCGACGACGGCGACGGCGGTACGAAGACCGCGGCCGGCGGCGTCGAGCTCGTCAAGGCCGGACAGCTCACCACCTGCACCCACCTGCCCTACCCGCCCTTCCAGTCGGAGATCGACGGCAAGGTCCAGGGCTTCGACGTGGCCCTGATCGACCTGGTCGCCGACGACCTGGGCGTGAAGCAGGAGATCCTCGACACCCCGTTCGAGAACTTCAAGACCGGCGCGTTCCTCAACTCCGGCGAGTGCGACCTCGCCGCCGCCGGCATGACCATCACCGAGGAGCGCAAGAAGAACGTCGACTTCTCCGACCCGTACTTCGAGGCCACCCAGGCCGTCCTGGCCGACAAGGACAGCGGCATCTCGTCCTTCGCCGACCTCAAGGGCGCCAAGGTCGGCGCCCAGGCGCAGACCACCGGCGAGGACTACGCCAAGAGCCAGGGCCTGGACCCGGTCTCCTTCGAGTCCTCCGACGCCGTCCTCAACGGCCTGCGCACCGGCCAGGTCGACGCGGTCGTCATCGACTACCCGGTCGTCCAGGGCTGGCTGAAGGACAAGGCCAACGCCGACGCCTTCGAGGTCGCCGAGCAGATCAACACCGGCGAGCAGTACGGCTTCACGGTGAAGAAGGGCAACGACAAGCTGCGCGAGGCCATCGACAAGGCCCTCGCGGACGCCAAGGCCGACGGCACCTACAAGAAGCTGTACGAGCAGTGGATCGGCCCGTACCAGGAGTCCGCGGCCTCCCCGTCCGCCTCATGACGAGTCCGGACACAGCACTCCAGCCGAAGAGGAAGGGCCTGACCCGCCGCCAGAGGCGCAGCCTCTCGCGCGGTGTCCAGTACGTCGTCTTCGTCGCGGCCGTGATCGCCTTCGCGGTCGCGGCCGACTGGGACCGTCTGGCGAACCAGTTCGCCCAGCGTGCGATCGCGGAGCAGATGTTCCCCGAGGTCATCACGCTGGCGCTGAAGAACACCGTGCTGTACACCCTGTCCGGCTTCGCCGTCGGCCTGGTGCTCGGCATGGTCATCGCGCTGATGCGGCTGTCGTCCGTGGGTCCCTACCGCTGGCTCGCCGGCGTCTACATCGAGATCTTCCGCGGGCTGCCCGCCCTGCTGATCTTCATCTTCATCGGCGTGGC
The DNA here is from genome assembly GCF_040298625.1 of Streptomyces sp. NPDC001532. Taxonomy (NCBI): domain Bacteria; kingdom Bacillati; phylum Actinomycetota; class Actinomycetes; order Kitasatosporales; family Streptomycetaceae; genus Streptomyces; species Streptomyces sp. NPDC001532. Next base: position 85,332 of record NZ_JBEPAL010000037.1, on the reverse strand, counting down.
CGTACCGCTCGCCTTCCCCGGCACGGAGATCGTCGGCGGCACCTACGGCAAGGTGGCCCTCGCGCTCGGTCTGGTGGCCGCCGCGTACATGGCGGAGACCTTCCGCGCGGGCATCCAGGCCGTGCCCAAGGGGCAGATGGAGGCGGCCCGTTCGCTGGGCTTCTCGCACGCCCGGGCGATGGTGTCGATCATCCTCCCGCAGTCCTTCCGGATCATCCTGCCGCCGCTCACCAACGAACTGGTGCTGCTGTTCAAGGACTCCTCGCTGGTGCTGTTCCTCGGTGTCACGCTCCAGGAGCGGGAACTGTCCAAGTTCGGCCGGGACCTGGCCAGCCAGACCGCCAACTCCACGCCGATCCTCGTCGCCGGCCTGTGCTACCTGCTGGTCACGATCCCGCTCGGCTTCGTCGTCCGCCGTATGGAGGCCAAGGCCCAGGAGGCCGTGAAATGAGCCGACCGGAGATCCGGGTCAGCGCACTGCACAAGTCCTTCGGGGACAACGAGGTGCTGCGCGGCATCGACCTGGAGATCGCCCAGGGCGAGGTCGTCTGTGTCATCGGCCCGTCAGGCTCCGGCAAGTCCACGCTGCTGCGGTGCGTGAACCTGCTGGAGGAGCCGACGAAGGGGCAGGTGTTCGTCGGCGGCACGGAGATCACCGACCCCGACGTCGACATCGACGCCGTCCGCCGCCGGATCGGCATGGTCTTCCAGCAGTTCAACCTCTTCCCGCACCTGACGGTGACCGAGAACCTGACGCTGCCGCAGCGCCGGGTGCTCCGGCGGGACAAGGCGACCGCCGCGAAGGTCGCCGCGGAGAACCTGGAGCGGGTCGGCCTCGCCGAGAAGGCGGACGCCTACCCCTCCTCCCTCTCCGGCGGCCAGCAGCAGCGTGTCGCCATCGCCCGCGCGCTGGCGATGGGGCCCGAGGTGATGCTGTTCGACGAGCCGACGTCGGCGCTCGACCCGGAGCTGGTCGGCGACGTCCTCGCGGTGATGCGGATGCTCGCCCGGGACGGCATGACCATGATGGTCGTCACCCATGAGATGACCTTCGCCCGCGAGGTCGCCGACCGGGTCGTCTTCATGGACGGCGGAGTGATCGTGGAGGACGGCGACCCCGAGCAGGTCATCGCCCACCCCCGCCACGAGCGCACCCGCCACTTCCTCTCCCGCCTCCTGGACCCCGCGATGGCGGAGGTGGAGGAGGAGACCTCGGACCAGGTGGGCGGGAGCGACTAGCGGCTCACTAGGGTGCGGTGCATGAGCGAACGCGCGGTGCTGCATGTGAAGGGACGGGTGCTCGTCTCCCCGGACGAGATCCGGGACGAACTGTGGGTCGTCGACGGGCGGATCTCCTACGACCGTCCCGTCGCCGCCCGCGAGGTGCGCACGGTGTCCGGCTGGGTGCTGCCCGGTCTGGTCGACGCCCACTGCCATGTCGGCCTCGACGCGCACGGCGCGGTCCCGCGGGACGTCGCCGAGAAGCAGGCGCTGACCGACCGGGACGCCGGCACCCTGCTGATCCGCGACGCGGGCTCGCCCTCCGACACCCGCTGGGTCGACGACCGCGACGACCTGCCGAAGATCATCCGGGCCGGCCGGCACATCGCCCGCACCCGCCGCTACATCCGCAACTACGCCTGGGAGATCGAGCCGGACGACCTGGTCGCGTACGTCGCCCAGGAGGCCCGGCGCGGCGACGGCTGGGTCAAGCTGGTCGGCGACTGGATCGACCGCGACCTCGGCGATCTGTCGGCGTGCTGGCCGCGCGAGGCGGCCGAGGCGGGCATCGCCGAGGCGCACCGGCTGGGCGCCCGGGTGACCGCGCACTGCTTCGCCGAGGACTCCCTCAGGGACCTGGTGGAGGCGGGCATCGACTGCGTCGAGCACGCGACCGGCCTCACCGAGGACCTGATCCCGCTGTTCGCCGAGCGGGGCGTCGCGATCGTCCCCACCCTCGTCAACATCGCCACCTTCCCGAAGCTCGCCGACGGCGGCGAGGCCAAGTTCCCGCGCTGGTCCGACCACATGCGCCGGCTGCACGCCCGCCGCTACGACACCGTCCGCGACGCCTACGACGCCGGCATCCCGGTCTTCGTCGGCACCGACGCCGGCGGTTCGCTCGCCCACGGCCTCGCCGGCGCCGAGGTCGCGGAGCTGGTGACGGCCGGCATCCCGGTGCTGGACGCGCTGTCCGCCGGTACCTGGGCGGCCCGTGCCTGGCTCGGCCGCCCCGGACTGGAGGAGGGGGCTCCGGCGGACCTGGTGGTCTACGAGAGCGACCCGCGCGCGGACGTCCGCGTCCTGACGGCGCCGCGGCGGGTGGTGCTGAACGGGCGGATCATCGGATAGCGCATGGCGCCATAATCGAACATGGCACCGGAAACACCACGAAGGGGTGAAGTCGCGCCGGATCGCCGCCCGTTCACTCGTGCTGCGTAATTCTTGCGGGGTCCCAGGCACGTCTCCTCAGGGGGTCCCACACCGTGAACGGCACCAGCTTCCGCATGCCCGCCCGCAGACTCGTCACCGTGGCCACGGTCACGGCCCTGGCCGCCGGACCCGCGGCCCTCGCCCACGCGACGCCCGAGACCGCTGCGGAAGGCCGCGCGAGCGCGGCTGTCCTGCGCACCGGACTGGACGTCTCCCTGCTCGACAAGACCGTGAACGTCCCCCTCGCGGTCTCCCTCAACGAGGTGCAGGCACCGGCGAGCGCGGCCAGGACCGCGCTGACCGCGACGCTCGACGGGGTGAGCGGAGGCAAACCCTTCAGCGTACTGCGCGCGGACGTCGCCGAGGCCAAGGCGACGGTGGCCGAGGGCAAGGCGGAGGGCCGCACCAGCCTCGCCCACGCCGAACTGCACGTCCCCGGGCTGCCGCTGCTGTCCCTCGTCGAGGTCGAGCAGGTCACCTCCACGGCCACCTGCGAGGCCGGGAAGGCCCCGGTCGCCGAGTCGAACGTGCTGGGCTCCGTCACGGCCCTCGGCAAGCGCGTCAGCCTCACCTCGGGCGGCACCACCGACGTCCGCGTCCCCGGCGTCGGCGAGGTCCGCCTGGACCTGTCGAAGCGCGAGACCACATCCCGTACCGCCGCCGCGACCGCCCTCGAACTGACGGTCTCCGTCAACCCCGGCAACCTGAACGTGGCCGAGGTCCAGGGCACGGTCACACTGGCCGAGGCCACCTGCGAGAGCCCGGCGGCAGCACGGCAGCCCGCCCCGAGCCCGACCCCCGCCGATCTGAAGCCCCAAGGCGCCCCCGCCCAGGCCGACCTGGCGGACACCGGCGGCGACTCCCTGACCCCCTACCTCGCCGCGGGCTCGATCGCCCTGCTGGCAGCGGGCGCGGGAGCGCTGGCGCGGGCCCGCCGCCGAGGCTGACCGTCCGGCCGGCGGCAGCGGTCCCGCCGGGCCCGGTCAGACGTCCGGCAGGGCCCGGCCCAGCGCCCGCAGGAACGCGTCCGTCGTCCCCCGGTCGCGCACCGCGAGCCGCAGCCACTCCTCGCCCAGCCCGGGAAACGTGTCCCCGCGCCGCACGGCGAAGCCCAGCGCGCGCAGCCGGTGCCGTACCGCGTCCGCACCGGGCAGCCGGACGAGGACGAAGGGCCCCTCGGCGGGCGACACCACCGTGACGCCCGCGCCCGCGAACCGCTCCAGCCCCGCCACCAGGTGGGCGCGGTCCGCCGCGACGCGGTGCGCGGCGTGGGCCGCCTCCGCCAGCGCCCGCGGGGACACGCACGCCTCGGCCGCCGCCAGCGCCGGCGTGGACACCGGCCACAGCGGCTGCGCCCGCTCCAGCTCGGCGATCGTCTCCGGCGCGGCCAGCACATAGCCGATGCGCAGCCCGGCCAGGCCCCAGGTCTTGGTCAGGCTGCGCAGCACCACCAGTCCGGGCACGTCCGTCCGCCCGGCCAGCGCCTCCCGCTCGCCCGGCACCGCGTCCATGAACGCCTCGTCGACGACCAGGACCCGCCCCGGCCGGGCGAGACCGGCGATCGCCTCGGCCGGATGCAGCACCGAGGTGGGGTTCGTCGGGTTGCCGATCACCACCAGGTCGGCGTCCTCGGGTACGGCGGCCGGGTCGAGCCGGAAGCCGTCCGCCTCCCGCAGCAGCACCCGGTCGACGGTGTGCCCGGCGTCCCGCAGCGCCGCCTCCGGCTCGGTGAACTGCGGGTGCACTACGACCGGCCGGCGCACCTTCAGCGCCCGCGCCAGCAGCACGAACGCCTCCGCCGCCCCGGCCGTCAGCAGCACCCGCTCGGCCGGCAGCCCGTGCCGCGCCGCGACGGCGGCCCGCGCGGCCCGCCCGTCGGGATAGGCCGCGAGCCCGTCCAGCGACCCGGCGATCACCTCCCGCAGCCACGCGGGAGGGGTGTCGGACCGTACGTTCACGGCCAGATCGACCAGCGCCGAGCCGTCGTCGCGGACCTCCGCGTCCCCGTGGTGCCGCAGATCGTGCCCGTCAGTGCGCATGCGAGTGCGTGTGCCCTCCGTGCTGGTGATGCCCGTGGCCGTGGCCGTGCCCGTGGTGGTGGTCGTCGTCGTCCGGGTGGAAGTGCGGCTGCTGCGGCATGCCCACCTTGTCCTCGAACCCGGGCAGCGCGATCCGGTACACGCACGAGTCGCAGTTCATCCGCAGATCGCCCTTCAGCGCCTCCCGGTACCGCTCCATCACGAGGTCCAGCAGCTCCGGCTCCGGCCCGATGACGTCCGCCGACCGCACCTCCACGCCGGGGTGCGCGGCCGCCCAGCCCTCGGTCTGCTGCCGCACCCGGTCCGGCAGGATGCCGGTGAACAGGAAGTACGGCAGCACCACGATCCGCTTCGCGCCCAGCCGGACACACCGGTCCAACCCGCTCGGCACGTCCGGCGCCGCCAGCGACACGAACGCCGTCTCCACACCGGCGTAACCGCGCCCCTCCCACAGCAGCCGCGCCGCCTTGTGCACCTCGGCGTTGGCGTCCGGGTCGGTGGAGCCGCGCCCGACCAGCAGCACCGTCACATCGGCCCGGTCCAGCGGGGTGCGCCCGGCGCCGCCCAGCGCCTCGTCCAGCCGCCGCTCCAGCACCCTCAGCAGCGCCGGGTGGGGGCCCAGCGGACGGCCGTAGGTGTACGAGATGCCGGGGTGGCGCTCCTTCTCGCGGGCCAGCGCCGCCGGGATGTCCCCCTTGGCGTGCCCGGCGGACACCAGCATCAGCGGGACGGCCGCGAACCGCCGCACCCCCCGCTCCACCAGCTCGGTCACCGCCTCGCCCAGCGGCGGCGGGGACAGTTCGATGAAGCCGCCCGCGACGGGCAGTTCGGGGTGGCGGCGCCCCAGCTCCCGGACGAAGTCGCGGAACGCCTCGGCTCCGGCATCGTCCCGGGTGCCATGGCCGGCGATGAGCAGGGCGGGCGGCGGGGTGGTCACGGTTTCTCCTCGGAATACACGGTGGGGTGGTACAGCAGGGCGTTGAGCGCGGCGGCGGCGACCGCCGACCCGCCCTTCTCGGACACGTTGCTCACGGCGGGCAGCCCGCTCTCGCGCAACGCGGCCTTGGACTCGGCCGCCCCGACGAAACCGACGGGCAGGCCGATGACGAGCGCCGGATCGGCGTCCAGCGTCAGCAGTTCCTCCAGGGCGGTCGGCGCGCAGCCGATCACCCACAGCGCGCCGGGCCCGACCTGCTCGTAGGCCAGCCGCACGGCGTGCGCGGAACGCGTCAGCCCCGGCCCGGCCTTCGCCTCCTTCAGCCGGCAGACGGTCTCCCGCCGGGTGATCCCGGCGGCCACCATCTCGACGTCCACGACGACGGGCGCCCCGTCGTGCAGCGCCGCGTACGCCTTCTCCAGGGCGCTCTCGTCGGTGACGAGGTCGGTGGCGTAGTCGAGGTCGGCGGCGGAGTGGATGACCCGCTCCACCACCGCCCGGGTCAGCGGCGGGAAGTGCGAGGTGTCGAGGCGGGCGCGCAGCCGCCGGAAGGACTCCTGCTCGATGGGGTGGACCACACGGCTCACTTGGGCTCCTCCTGCCAGCGGTAGCCGCGCGGCGTCACCATCCGGCCGGCGATCCGCCGGGTCGCGGTGTTGCCCACCGTCACGACCGTCATCATGTCGACCGTCGCCGGGTCCAGCTCGCCGAGCGTGGTGACGCGGCCGGACTCGTCCGGCCGGGAGGCGTTGCGGACCACACCGACCGGCGTCGCCGGCTCCCGGTGCGCGCCGAGGATGGCGAGCGCCTTCGGCAGCTGCCAGTCGCGGCCCCGGCTGCGCGGGTTGTAGAAGGTCACCACGATGTCCGCCTCGGCCGCTGCCCGCACCCGCCGCTCGATGACCTCCCACGGCGTGTGCAGGTCGGACAGGCTGATGGAGACGTGGTCGTGGCCGAGCGGCGCCCCGAGGATCGCCGCGGCCGCCAGCGCGGCCGTCACCCCGGGCACACCGATCACGTCGATGTCGTCGGACGCCTCGGCGAGCGCGGGGGAGGCCATGGCGTACACACCCGCGTCCCCGCTGCCGATCAGCGCCACCGACCGCCCCTCGCGGGCCTCGGCGACGGCCGTGCGCGCCCGCTCCTCCTCCGCGCCCAGCCCGGACTGAAGGATCCGGGTGCCGGGCCGCAGCAGGTCGCGGATCTGGTCGACGTACTGGTCGAGGCCGACCAGCACGGACGCCCGCTCCAGCTCGGCCTTCGCCCGCGGCGTGAGCAGGTCCCGGGCGCCCGGCCCGAGCCCGACCACCGCGAGCCGGCCGCGCCCCGGCCGCCGGACGACCGCGCAGGTCGCCATGGCGGGGCTGGCCGCCGACTTCCGCTTCGGGACGAGGAGTTCACCGCCGCGCAGCAGGGCGGCGGCCTCCGCCACCGACGGCGTGCCGACGGCGGCCAGCGGCGCGTCGGACGGGTTCGGCACCTCCACCGCGGCCAGCTCCTCGGCGCCGTACGTCACCAGCGGCACCCCGAGCCGTTCGGCGGCCGCCACGATGCCGGGCTCGTCCCGCTTGGCGTCCACGGTGGCCAGCTCGGCGACGCTGCGCACGGACAGCCCCGCGTCCCGCAGGGCGCTCTCGATCACGTCGAGCACTTCCGCCTCGGGCGCCCCCTTGGACGCACCGACGCCCACCACCAGCGTCGGCGGCCGCAGCACCACCTCGTGCGCGGACTCCTCGACCAGGCGGTCCGTCACCCGGATCGTGTACGCCCCGCTCTTTGCGACCGGCAGCGGCGGCAGCGGCCACGCCACCTCCGCGGCCAGCGCCACCGGTTCACCGTCCAGCAGCGCCCGCGTCACGGCGGCGACCGCGCCCTCCACCGGCAGCCCGAGCGTGTCCAGCCCGGCGACACCCACCGCGTCCGTCGCCGTGGTCACCACCGGCTCCGCGCCCAGCACCGCGCCCACCTCGCGCGCGAGGTCGTTGGCGCCGCCGCCGTGCCCGCCGACCAGCGACACCGCGTACCGTCCGCCCTCGTCGACGCAGACCACACCCGGGTCGGAGGTCTTGTCGGACAGCAGCGGCGCCACCAGCCGTACGACGGCACCGGTCGCCAGGAAGCACACCAGCTGCTCGCACTCGGCGAACGCCCGCCGCACGGCGTCCGCCACGGCTCCCTCGTACACGCGCGTGCGGTCCGGCCAGGCCGCGGCCAGCCGGTCCCGCGCCGCAGCCCCCGCCGCGGTGGCGGAAATGAGGCCGATCACTGGGCAACTCCTTCAGAACAGGCGTGAGGCCGCACGCCCCACAGCAGGAAAACGGGATTGGTCGCCGCCAGCCGGGTCACGTCCCCGGGCAGCGGCGCGAGCCGCGACGACTGCAACAGCACGCCGTCGCAGGAGAACCCGGCGCTCGTCAGCGCCTCACGCGCGGCCGGCACCCGGTCGAGCGCGGCCATCGCGACGACCACCGTGCGCCGGGCGCGGCGCGCGCACGCGCCGATGACCGCGGGCAGTTCCCGCCCGCCGCCGCCGACGAACACCGCGTCGGGATCGTCGGCCAGGTCCGCCAGCGCCCCCGGCGCCGAGCCGTGCACCACCCGCACGTCCACGCCGTGCGCGGCGGCGTTCGCGCGGATCCGCCCGACGCCGTCCGCGGTCTTCTCCACGGCGACGGCCGCCGCACCGAGCCGCGCGCACTCCACGGCCACCGAGCCGGAGCCCGCGCCGACGTCCCACACCAGATCGCCGAGGCGGGGGCCGAGCCGGGCCAGGGCCAGCGCCCGCACCTCGAACTTGGTGATCATCGAGTCGCGGTGCGCGAACGCGTCCTCCGCCAGCGCCCAGCCGGCCGGCCCCGGCGGCGCGCCGGCCACCGTGCGCACCGCGCCGAGCGCCCGCTCCGGGTCCAGGCACAGCACCACGCTCACCGCCGTGCCCCAGTCCCGCTCCGCCGCCTCGGCGGGCGTCACCCGCTCCACCCGCTCCCGCTCCGGATCACCCAGCGCGGTCGCGACGACCAGGATCCGGCCGCTGTCCCGCAGCGCCGCGCCCAGCTCGGCAGGCCCGGCGCCGGGCCCGGTCAGCACCGCCACCTTCGGCCGCGCCCGGCACACGTTCACCGCGGTCCGCGGATCACGCCCGTGCGCGCTGACCACCACCGCGTCGTCCCACGGCAGCCCGGCCCGCGCGAACGCGGCGGCCACCGACGACACCCCGGCCCGCACCTCCAGCCGCTCCGGCCCGAACCTCTCGGCCAGCGCCCGCACGATCCCGAGGAACCCCGGGTCGCCCGAGGCCAGCACGGCGACCGGCCGCTCCTTCGCGACGTACTCCCCGATCGCGTCCAGCGCCGGCACCAGCGGACCGAGCACGATCCGCTCGGCGCCCTCCGGCAGCGGCGCCGCGTCCAGGTGCCGCCGCCCGCCGACGACCAGCTCGGCCCCGGCCAGCAGCTCCCGCGGCACGGGCGCCCCGGTGCCCGTACCGATGACCCTGATCACGTCTGGGCACCTCGCGCGCGCAGCGCCTTGCGGGCCTCCGGGTCGGCCCTGCGGTACCCGTGGAAGTGACCCGGGTGGTACAGGTGCGAGCGGGTGCCGTGCGCGTCCAGGGCCGGGCCGACCAGGAAGAGCGTGTGCTTCCAGAGCTTGTGCTCCTTGACCGTCTCCTCCAGGGTGCCGATCGTGCACTTCACGACCAGCTCCTCGGGCCAGGTCGCCTGATAGGCGACGACGACCGGCGTGGACGTCGGATAGCCGCCCTCCAGCAGCTCCCGCACCAGCTGACCGCTGCGCGCCGCCGACAGGAAGACCGCCATGGTGGTGCCGTGCCTGGCGAACTCCCGCACCTCCTCGCCGGGCGGCATCGGCGTCTTGCCGCCGCCCAGCCGGGTGAGCACCACGGACTGCGCGACCTCGGGGATCGTCAGCTCCCGCTGGGCGAGCGCCGCCACGGCGGAGAACGCGGACACCCCGGGCACCACCTCGGTGGCGATGCCGAGCGCGTGGCACCGGTCCAACTGCTCCTGGGTGCCGCCCCACAGGGCCGGGTCGCCGGAGTGGATGCGGGCCACCCGCAGGCCCTCCGCGTGCGCCCGCTCGTAGACGGCCACCACGTCCTCCAGCGACATCTTCGCCGAGTCCAGGATCGTGGCGTCCGCCCGCGCGTGCTCCAGGACCTCCTCCTGGACCAGGCTCGCGGCCCAGATCACGATGTCGGCCTCGGCGATAGCGCGCGCGGCACGGAACGTCAGCAGATCGGCGGCGCCGGGGCCGGCACCGACGAAGGTCACCTTGCCGGCGGGGGTGTCGGCCATGGGTGGGGTTTCCTCTCGTACGGAAGTCAACGCGGGTCAACGCGGGTCAACGCGAGCGGGGTCGGATGTGCGCGACCCGGTGCGCATCGGATAGCAAGGGCACATGGCGGTGTTCGTCGCGCTCGGCGCGTTCCTGATGACGCTGGCCGGCGGCTGGACGGCGCAGCGCGTGACCGACCGCCGCCATCTGGTGCTGGGCCTGGCCGGCGGCCTGATGCTGGGCGTCGTCGGCCTGGACCTGCTGCCGGAGGCGATGGAGGCGGCGGGCACCGAGGTGCACGGCGTACCGGCGGCCCTGCTGCTGTTCGTGGCCGGTTTCCTCGTAGCCCATCTGGTGGAACGTCTGCTGGCGGCCCGGCAGGCCGCACACGGGGGAGAGGAGCACGACGGACGCGCGCCCGAGGTGGGCCTGACCGCCGCCGCGGCGATGGTCGGCCACAGCGCCATGGACGGCGTCGCCATCGGCGCCGCCTTCCAGGTCGGCCACGGCATGGGCGTCGCCGTCGCACTGGCCGTCATCGCCCACGACTTCGCGGACGGCTTCAACACCTTCACCCTCACGACCCTCTACGGCAACGCCCGCCACCGGGCCATCGCCATGCTGGTCGCGGACGCGGTCGCGCCCGTCGTCGGCGCCGCCTCCACCCTGCTGTTCACCCTGCCCGAGCCGCTGCTCGGCGGATACCTCGGCTTCTTCGGCGGCGCGCTGCTCTATCTCGCGGCGGCCGAGATCCTGCCCGAGGCGCACCACGAACACCCGGCCCGCTCCACCTTGCTGTGCACGGTCGCGGGCGCGGCGTTCATCTGGCTGGTGGTCGGCGTCGCCGAGTGACGCCGCCCCGGCACGACGGCTCACAGCTTGCCGCCCCGCCCGCCGTGCCGCCGGGCGGGCGCGATCAGCGTCGACAGATACGGCAGCGCGTCCCCGTCCAGCTCGGCGGCCGGCCGGATCGACTCCTGCGGCAGACCCAGCGCCGACCCCCACACGGCACCCTCGATCCGCCCGCTGTCCCGCAGCGCCTCGGCGACCTCGGCGGCCTGCCGCCCGAACTTGTACGCGACGACCGTCCCCGGCCCGTTCAGCGCGTCCTTCAGCACGGCCGCGCCCGCGGTCACCGGCACCAGCGTCAGCGGCTCGGTGCCCTCCGTCAGCACCGCGCCCGAGCGGGCCGCGAGATCCTGCATCGCGGTGATCCCGGGCACCGTCTCGACGACCGTGCCCGGCACCAGCCCGGCGACGGTCTGCGCGAGATACGTGAACGTCGAGTACACGTTCGGGTCGCCGATGGTCGCGAACGCCACCGCGCCGTGCGCCCGCAGCAGCCCGGCCACCCGCTCGCCGGCCACGTCCCACGCGGCCTCGCGACGCTCCCGGTCCTGGCGCTCGTTCAGCGCGAACACCACCCGGACGACCTTCTCCTCGGGCACGTAGTGCAGCACGGTCGCCTCGGCCCGCCCGGGCTCCCCGCCGTCCGTCCCGTCGGGCGCGGCCATCACCGGCACCACCACCACATCGGCGGCCCGCAGCGCGTTCACGCCCTTCACGGTCACCAGCTCCGGGTCGCCCGGACCGACCCCGACTCCGATCAGCCTGCTGCTCATGACGTCCGGCACCTCTCCACGAACCGACGGGCGACACCGGGCTCGGACGCCCAGTGCGTGTGCAGATAACTCGCGTGCACACCGCGCTGTACGAAACCTTCGACACGCCGCTCGGGCGCCCGCACCCCCCACGCCGGGGCCGCTCCCGCGCCGGGCTCCACGACCGTGCGGTGAAACTCGTGCCCCCGCAGCCGCGTCCCGGCCGGCGCCAGCACACTGTCGCCCACGGCCACCGCGTCCCGGTAGCCCAGCGTCAGCCGCTCGCTCATCCGCGCGGAGGCGTCCAGCACCCCGCACATCGGCCGCCCGTCCAGCTCCCGGCACAGATACAGCAGCCCGGCGCACTCGGCGGCCACCGGAGCCCCGCCGAGCGCCAGTTCGGCGACCGCCTCGCGCAGCGGCTCGTTGGCGGACAGCTCACCGGCGTACACCTCCGGGAAGCCCCCGCCGATCACCAGACCGGCCGTGCCCTCCGGCAGCGCCTCGTCCCGCAGCGGGTCGAACGGCACCACCTCGGCACCGGCCGCGGTGAGCAGCTCGGCGTGCTCGGCGTAGGAGAACGTGAACGCCGGTCCGCCCGCGACGGCCACCACCGCCCGCCGGTCCACGGCGACCGCCGGCGGCTCCCAGGCCGCGCCCGGCACCGCGCCCGCGCTCCGCGCCAGCGCCGCCAGCGCCTCCAGATCGCAGCCGGCCCCGACCTGCGCCGCCATCGCCGCCACGGCGTCCACGGCAGCCGCCCGCCGCTCGGCGACCGGCACCAGCCCCAGATGCCGCGACGGCGTGTCCACCTGCGGCGCCCGCCGCAGCACCCCGAGCACCGGCACCCCGGACGCGTCCAGCGCCTCCCGCAGCAGCGCCTCGTGCCGGTCGGAGCCGACCTTGTTCAGGATCACGCCCCCGATCCGCACCTCCGGATCCCAGGACGCGAAGCCGTGCACCAGCGCCGCCACCGACCGCGACTGCGAGGAGGCGTCCACCACCAGCACCACCGGCGCCCGCAGCAGCTTCGCCACCTGGGCGGTGGACGCCAGCTCGCCCTCCCCGGCCGCCCCGTCGTACAGCCCCATCACACCCTCGACCACCGCGAGGTCGCAGCCGCGCGCGCCGTGCGCGAACAGCGGCCCGATCAGCTCGGGGCCGCACAGGTACGCGTCGAGGTTGCGCCCCACCCGCCCGGTCGCGAGCGCGTGGTAGCCGGGGTCGATGTAGTCCGGTCCCACCTTGTGCGGGGACACGGCGAGTCCCCGCGCGGCGAACGCGGCCATCAGCCCCGTGGCGACGGTCGTCTTGCCGCTGCCCGACGAGGGCGCGGCGACGACCAGCCGGGGGACGGACGAGGAGGGGTTCACCACTCGATGCCCCTCTGCCCCTTCTGCCCGGCGTCCATGGGGTGCTTCACCTTGGACATGTCGGTCACGAGGTCGGCGAGGTCGACCAGCTTCTGCGGCGCGTTGCGCCCGGTGATGACGACATGCTGGGTGCCGGGCCGGTCGCGCAGCACCTGGACGACCTCGTCTGTGTCGACCCAGCCCCAGTGCATCGGGTACGCGAACTCGTCCAGCACGTACAGCCGGTACGTCTCGTTCGCCAGGTCCCGCTTGACCTGCTCCCAGCCCTCGCGGGCCTTCTCCTCGTTGTCCATCTGCGCGTCCCGCTGGACCCAGGACCAGCCCTCGCCCATCTTGTGCCAGTCGACGGTCCCGCCCTCACCGCTGGCGCCCAGCACCCGCAGCGCGTTCTCCTCGCCGACCTTCCACTTCGCCGACTTGACGAACTGGAACACCCCGATCGGCCACCCCTGGTTCCAGGCCCGCAGCGCCAGCCCGAAGGCGGCGGTCGACTTGCCCTTGCCGACGCCCGTGTGCACCACGACCAGCGGCCGGTTGCGCCGCTGACGCGTCGTCAGCCCGTCGTCGGGAACCACACTCGGTTGTCCCTGCGGCATTACGCGGCCCTCCTCTGTACGTCCTTCACCAGACCGGCGATCGAATCCGCCCGCAGCTCCTCCAGCGTCACGGCGGTACCGCCCAGCTCACCCGCGAGCTTCCCCGCGAGCCCCAGCCGCACCGGCCCCGACTCGCAGTCCACGACGACCGAGGCGACCTCGCCGGCCGCGAACAGCCCGGCCGCCTTCGAGGCGAGCAGCAGCGGCTCCGGTCCGCCCGTGGCCCGTCCGTCGGTCACCACCACGACCAGCGGCCGCCGCGTCGCGTCCCGCAGACGCTCCACCCGCAGTACCTCGTGCGCCTTCAGCAGCCCGGCCGCCAGCGGAGTGCGCCCGCCGGTCGGCAGCGACTCCAGCCGCGCCGCGGCGGCGTCCACGGACGAGGTCGGCGGCAGCGCGACCTCGGCCGCCGAGCCCCGGAACGTCACCAGGCCCACCTTGTCGCGGCGCTGGTAGGCGTCGAGCAGCAGCGACAGCACGGCACCCTTGACCGCGCCCATCCGCTGCCGGGCGGCCATCGACCCCGAGGCGTCGACCACGAACAGCACCAGATTGCCCTCGCGCCCCTCACGGACCGCCTGCCGCAGATCGTCCCGCCGCACGACGAGCCCCGGCCCCGAGCGCCCGCGCGCCCGCTGATGCGGGGCCGCCGCCCGCACGGTCGCCGCGAGGTGCAGCTTCGTCAACGCGCCCTGGGGCCGCCTGGCCCCGGTCGTGCGGCCGTGCTCGGTCCGCGCCCGCGAACGCCGCCCTGCGGCACCCTGACCGACCCCGGGCACACTGAGCGCCTTCGCCCGGAACGGCTCGGCCGCCCGTACGGGGGACTGCTCGCCCGCACCGGACGCCTGCGGTTCCCCGCCCTCCCCGGCCTCGGGACGGGCGGCGGTTTCACCACCCTGCCCGCCGTCGTCGGGAGCAGGCTGCCCGCCGCCCCCGCCGGGACCGTCCGGGCCGTCGGGGTCCGGATCGTCGTCGGGGGAGTCGCCGGAGAACTCCTCCAGCGTCTCGTCGAGCTTGTCCTCGTCCAGCCCCGGCGCGTCGAACGGGTTGCGCCTGCGGCGGTGCGGCAGCGCCAGCAGCGCCGCCTGCCGCACGTCCTCGGCGAGCACGTCGGTCCGCCCGGCCCACGCCGCCAGCGCCGTCGCCGTACGGGCCATCACGATGTCCGCCCGCATCCCGTCCACCTCGAACGCCGCACAGGTCGCCGCGATCTGCCGCAGCGCCCCGTCGCCGAGCCGCACCGACGGCAGCAGCTTCCGCGCGGCGACGATCCGCTGCCGTACGGCGGCCTCCTCGTCGGCCCAGCGGGCCGCGAACGCGGCCGGGTCGTCGTCGTGGGCCAGCCGCCTGCGCACGACCTCCACCCGCTGATCCGGCTCGCGCGAGGCCGCGACCTCCACGGTCAGCCCGAACCGGTCGAGCAGCTGCGGACGCAGCTCGCCCTCCTCCGGGTTCATGGTGCCGACCAGCAGGAACCGGGCCGCGTGCCGCACGGACACGCCCTCGCGCTCCACGTACGAGGCACCCATCGCGGCCGCGTCGAGGAGCAGGTCGACCAGGTGGTCGTGGAGCAGGTTGACCTCGTCGACGTAGAGGATGCCGCGGTGCGCGTCGGCGAGCAGGCCCGGCTCGAACGCCTTCACGCCCTCCGCGAGAGCCCGCTCGATGTCGAGCGCGCCGACCAGCCGGTCCTCGGAGGCGCCGACGGGCAGTTCGACCATGCGGGCCGGGCGCGTGGTGCCGTCGCCGGGCTCGTGCGGGCCGTCGGGGCACGCCGGGTCCGGCGCCGCCGGGTCGCAGGAGAACCGGCAGCCGGGGACGACGGCGACCTCCGGCAGCAGTGCCGAGAGGGCCCGCACCGCGGTGCTCTTCGCGGTGCCCTTCTCGCCCCGTACCAGCACTCCGCCGACCTGCGGGGACACGGCGTTCAGCAGCAGCGCGAGCCGCAGATCGTCCTGGCCGACCACGGCCGTGAAAGGGAAGGGGGTGGTGGTCACTGGTCGCCCTCCAAGTCGCCTTCCAGCTCCAGATAGGTGGCCCGCAGCCGCTCCAGGGTGTCGGCGTCCGGCTCGGCCCACAGGCCCCGGTCCGCCGCCTCCAGCAGCCGTTCGGTGATCCCGCGCAGCGCCCACGGGTTGGACCGCCTCATGAAGTCCCGGTTCTCCGGGTCGAAGACGTACTCCGCGCTGAGCTTCTCGTACATCCAGTCGTCGACGACCCCGGCCGTGGCGTCGTACCCGAAGAGGTAGTCCACCGTGGCCGCCATCTCGAAGGCGCCCTTGTAGCCGTGCCGGCGCATCGCGGCCATCCAGCGGGGGTTGACCACGCGGGCGCGGAAGACCCGGTGGGTCTCCTCGCCGAGGGTGCGGGTCCGCACCTGGTCCGGCGTCGCCGAGTCGCCCACGTACGCCTCGGGGCTGGCGCCCGTCAGATGCCGGACCATGGCCACCATGCCGCCGTGGTACTGGAAGTAGTCGTCCGCGTCGACCAGGTCGTGCTCGCGGGTGTCGACGTTCTTCGCGGCGACGGCGATCCGCCGGAACGCCGTCTCCATGTCCCCGCGCGCCGCCCGCCCGTCGAGCCCGCGCCCGTAGGCGTAGCCGCCCCACACCGCGTACACCTCGGCGAGGTCGGCGTCCGAGCGCCAGTTGCGGGCGTCGATCAGCGGCAGCAGACCGGCGCCGTAGGCGCCCGGCTTGGAGCCGAAGACACGGGCCGTGGCCCGGCGGCGGTCGCCGTGCTCCGCCGTGTCCTCCTTCACGTGCGCCCGTACGTAGTTGGACTCGGCCGGCTCGTCCAGCTCGGCCACCGCCCGCACCGCGTCGTCGATCAGGCCGACCACATGCGGGAACGCGTCTCGGAAGAAGCCGGAGATGCGCACGGTGACGTCGATGCGGGGCCGGCCCAGCTCCGCCAGGCCGACGACCTCGAACCCGGTGACCCGCCGGGACGCCTCGTCCCACACCGGCCGGCACCCCAGCAGCGCCAGGATCTCGGCGATGTCGTCACCCTGGGTGCGCATCGCGGAGGTGCCCCACACCGTGAGGCCCACCGACTTCGGGTACTCCCCGTTGTCGGCGAGGTACCGCTGCACCAGCGAGTCCGCCAGCGACTGCCCGACCTCCCAGCTCAGCCGGGACGGGATCGCCTTGGGGTCGACGGAGTAGAAGTTCCGGCCGGTCGGCAGCACGTTGACCAGACCGCGGGTCGGGGAGCCGGACGGGCCCGCCGGGACGTAACCGCCGTCCAGCGCCTTCAGGATGTGCCCGATCTCGTCCGTGGTCCGGGCCAGCCGCGGCACGACCTCCGTACAGGCGAACTCCAGCACCGCGAGGGCGTCGGGCAGCTCGGTGCCCAGCACCTCGCGCACCAGCCCGGGAACCGCGGCGACCGCCCAGTCCCGCTCCTCCATGCCCTCCGCGACCTGCCGGCACAGCTGCTCCAGCAGGTCGATCGCGTCGGCGGCGGTCCGCGCCGGACCCTCGACGAGGTCCGACAGCTCCACCGGCACCTTCACCGGCGCGCCCGGCTCGGCCAGCAGCTCCTTCTCGGCCAGCCCGAAGTGCGCGGCCAGCGCCGCCCGCAGACCGGGCAGCGCGTTCGCCCGCCCGCCCCACACCTGCGCGGCCCGCAGCACCGCGAGCACCAGGTTGACGCGCGGCTCACCGACCGGGCCGCCGCCCAGGACATGCAGACCGTCGCGGATCTGCACGTCCTTGATCTCGCACAGATAGCCGTCGATGTGCATGACGAACTCGTCGAACGCGTCGTCGTCCGGCTGCTCGTCCACATGCAGGTCGTGGTGGAGCTCGGCCGCCTTCACCAGCGTCCAGATCTGCGCCCGCACCGCCGGGGCCTTCACCGGGTCCAGGTCGGAGACGAGCGCGTACTCGTCGAGCAGCTGCTCCAGCTTGGCCAGGTCGCCGTAGGTGTCGGCGCGCGCCATCGGCGGCACCAGGTGGTCGACGACGGTGGCGTGCCCGCGCCGCTTGGCCTGTGTGCCCTCGCCGGGGTCGTTGACGATGAACGGGTAGATCAGCGGCAGCTCGCCGAGGACCGCGTCCGGCGCGCAGCCGGCGCTCAGCCCGAGGCCCTTGCCGGGCAGCCACTCCATCGTGCCGTGCTTGCCCATGTGCACGATCGCGTCGGCGCCGAAGCTGCGGTCCAGCCAGCGGTAGGCCGCCATGTAGTGGTGCGACGGCGGCATGTCCGGGTCGTGGTAGATCGCGATCGGGTTCTCGCCGAAGCCGCGCGGCGGCTGGATCATGACGACGACGTTCCCGAACCGCAGGGACGCCAGCACGATGTCGTCGCCGTCGACGTAGAGGCTGCCCGGCGGCTCGCCCCACGCCTCGCGCATCGCCTCGCGCAGCTCCGGGTCCAGCCGCTCGAACCAGTCCCGGTAGTCGGCCAGCGGCACCCGCGCGGGCGCGGCGGCCAGCTGGTCCTCCGTCAGCCACTCCACGTCGTGGCCGCCGGCCTCGATCAGCCGGTGGATCAGCTCGTCGCCGCCGGAGGGGTAGTCGGTGAGGCCGTACCCGGCGTCCCTGAGGGCGTCCAGCACGCGCACCGCCGACGCGGGCGTGTCGAGGCCGACGGCGTTGCCGACGCGGGAGTGCTTGGTGGGGTAGGCGGTGAAGACCAGCGCGATCCGCTTCTCGGCGTTCGGCTTGTGCCTCAGCCGCGCGTGCCGGACGGCGATCCCGGCGACGCGCGCGGCCCGCTCCGGGTCGGCGACGTACACGGGCACGTCGTCCGGGCCGTGTTCCTTGAAGGAGAACGGCACGGTGATCAGCCGGCCGTCGAACTCCGGGATCGCCACCTGCATCGCCGCGTCCATGGGCGACAGGGCCGCGTCGGACTCGTCCCAGGCGGCCCGCGACGAGGTGAGGCAGAGGCCTTGCAGCACCGGCACATCGAGGTCCGCGAGCGCGCCGATGTCCCACGCCTCCTCGTCGCCGCCCGCGGAGGCCTGTGAGGCGTGCGTGCCGCCGGCCGCGAGCACGGTGGCGACGAGCGCGTCGGCCTCGGCGAGGATCTCGTACAGCCCCGCGTCCGCGCCGCGCAGCGAACCGCAGTACACGGGCAGGGCGTTGGCGCCGTGCGCCTCGATCGCCTCGCACAGCGTGTCCACGAAGCCGGTGTTGCCGCTCAGCTCGTGGGCACGGTAGAAGAGCACGCCGACGGTCGGCCGGCCGTCCCGCACCGGGTACGAGCCGTGGACGCCGTACTCCGGCATCTTCCGCGGCTCGACGAAGCCCTCACCGGTCAGCAGCACGGTGTCGGACAGGAACCGCACGAGTTCGCTGAGGTTGGCGGGGCCGCCCTCCACCAGGTACTTCAGCGCCTCCGCCACCACACCGGCGGGCACCGACGACTCGGCCATCAGCTCCGCGTCCGGCACCGCCTCACCGCCCAGCAGCACCGTCGGGAGCCCGGCCGCCTTCAGCGCGGCCAGCCCGTCCTCCCAGGCCCGCTTGCCGCCGAGCAGCCGTACGACGGCGATGTCGCAGCCCTCGATCAGCGCCGGCAGCTCCTCCGTGACGTCGACGCGGGTCGGGTTGCCGATCCGGTAGGGCGCGCCGGAGGCACGGGCCGCCAGCAGGTCCGTGTCGGCGGTCGACAACAACAACACTGTGCTCATGCGGGCGCTCCCGGTGGAATGAAAGGCAGTCCTTGCGGCGCGCCGGACTCGATGAGCCGCCACAGCGCGTCCGTGTCCGCGTGCTGTTCGATCAGATCGCCGAGCCGGTCCAGCTGCTCCTCGCGCAGCGCGGCGAACGAGGTGCCGGCGGCCGGCACGAAGCGGCGGCCCGCGGCGGCGGCCACCTCGCGCAGGAAGGCCCGCCGGAAACCGTCCGACTCCAGCGAGCCGTGCCAGTGGGTGCCCCAGGTCTGGCCGACCCGGCAGCCGTCGAGGAAGGGCTCGCCGCCCAGGACCTCGGCGACCCCGTGATGGATCTCGTAGCCCTCGACCGGCTCCCCGAGGGCCTCCCCGACGGGCCGGGTGAGGGTCTTCTCGCGGGCGAACCGCACCCGCACGGGCAGGATCCCGAGCCCGTCGACGTGCCCGCGCCGGCTCTCGACGTCGTCCTCGATGTGCTCGCCGAGCACCTGGAAGCCGCCGCAGATGCCGAGCACCGGCCGCTGTTCGGCGGCGCGGCGGACGAGGGCGTCGGCCAGCCCCCGCTCCCGCAGCCACTCCAGCGCCCGCACGGTCCCGCGCGTGCCCGGCACGATCACGAGGTCCGCGTCGGCCAGTTCCTCCGGCCGGTCCACGAACCGCACCACGACACCGGGTTCGGCGGCCAGCGCGTCGACGTCGGTGAAGTTGGACATCAGCGGGACCGCGCAGACGGCGACCCGCAGCACGTCCTCGCCGACCGGCGGCGCCGTGTTCGACTCCCGGACCGTGCCGCGCAGCGACACTCTCAGTCCGTCCTCCTCGTCGATGCCGAGGCCGTGCCGGAACGGCAGGACGCCGAACGAGCGCCGGCCGGTCAGACCGTGCAGCATCTCCAGCCCCGGTTCCAGCAGACTCACATCGCCGCGGAACTTGTTGACGAGGAACCCGGCGACCAGTTCCTGGTCCTCGGGCGACAGCAGCGCGACGGTCCCGAAGAACGACGCGAAGACACCGCCGCGGTCGATGTCGCCGACGACGAGCACCGGCAGCCGCGCACCCCGCGCGATCCCCATGTTCACGATGTCGGTCCGCCGCAGATTGATCTCGGCGGGACTCCCCGCCCCCTCACAGATCACCGCGTCATACGTGCCCCGCAGTTCGGCCAGACAGTCCAGCACCGTGCCGAGCAGCCGCTGCTGCCGTCCGCCGTGATAGCCGCGCGCGCTCATCTCGCCCACCGGCTTGCCCAGCAGCACCACCTGGCTGCTCTGCTCACCGCCCGGCTTCAGCAGCACGGGGTTCATCAGCGCGGTCGGCTCCACCCGGCACGCCTGGGCCTGCATCGCCTGGGCCCGTCCGATCTCCGCGCCCTCGCGGGTCACGAACGAGTTCAGGGACATGTTCTGCGCCTTGAAGGGCGCCACCTTCACACCCTGCCGCACCAGCCACCGGCAGATCCCGGCGGTGACGACGCTCTTGCCGGCGTCGGAGGTGGTGCCGGCGACGAGGAGACCGCCGCTCATGAGCTGTGCCCCTTCCCTGTGAGCCGTCCGGCCGCGCACACACCGAGCGCCAGCCAGCCGACGCGACGAGAGAGCCGTACGGCCCGCCCGATGTCGGTGACCCGGACGGTCCGCCCGGCGTCCCCGTTGAGCACCGGCCGGTGCTCGACCCGGCCGCCGTAGGAGAGGGTCCCGCCCAGCCGCACCCCGAGCGCCCCCGCGAACGAGGCCTCCACGGGCCCGGCGTTGGGGCTCGGATGCCGATGGGCGTCGGCCCGCCAGGCCCGCACCGCGCCCCGGGGATCGCCGCCCGCGACGGCGGCCAGCACGGCCGTCAGCCGCGCCCCCGGCCACCCGGCGACGTCGTCGAGGCGCGCGGAGGCCCAGCCGTAGCGGCGGTAACGGGGCGACTTGTGGCCGACCATGGCGTCCAGGGTGTTCACAGCACGGAACCCGAGCAGCCCCGGCACCCCGCCGACGGCTCCCCACACCAGCGCGCCCACCACCGCGTCGGAGGTGTTCTCGGCGACCGACTCGACCACCGCGCGGGCGATGCCGTCGGCGTCCAGCGCCTGCGGGTCCCGCCCACACAGATGCGGCAACCGCGCCCGGGCGGCCTCCACATCGCCCGCCTCCAGGGCCCGGCCGATGGCGGTCGCCTCCCGCGCCAGCGAGGTCCCGCCGACCACGGCCCAGGTGGCGGCACCGGTCAGCGCGACGGAGGCGGCGGGGGAGGAGCGCACGACTCGCGCGGCCACCGCACCGAGCGCCACGGCGCCACCGGCGCAGACGACGGTGTGCAGTGCGCCCCGGCCGCGGTCGTCGCGGTACAGGACACGTTCGACGGCGGCGGCGACACGGCCGAACGCGGCGACCGGATGCCCGCGACGTGGATCGCCGAGCAGCAGATCACCGAGAAGGCCGGCGGCGGCGCCGTACGCGAAGACGCGATCGGCACGCACGGGCTCAGCCGTCCGTGGGGGCGGGCACGGCCCTGGTACTGAACCTCGACCTCGAACGGCGGCAGCCGCGCATCGCGTTATGTCCTCACTCAGGGTGTCCGCGCCCTGGTTCGACGAGACCGACGGTGAGAGTTCCTGGCTCCCGGGGCTGTTCTTCCCCGGTCACAGTGGCGGGACCGCGCCGGATTCACACCGGGCTTCCTCTCCTGCCGCCGTACATGGCTCCGGCAGTCCACCACGGGGCCGGAACGGCCGTCAACCTGCCGTTGACCTGCGAGGGGGGAGTGTGCAGAACCCCACATGGCCGGGCGGACTCCCCGTGCGGGTGGCCTTTCCCGGACCCGGTTGCGGGCGGCACCCACCGACCCCTGCAATACCTCGTGCGAAGCATTACGAGACATGAGGAACTCGGCGGAAACGTATGAGCGTTGACAAAGCGGCCGTACCGGCATCCCCCGCCCGTGCCCCGGCAGGACTCGGCGCGGCGGTGGTCCGGGTCCGCGGCGGCGACGGGCGGCCCGTGGGCACCGGCTTCCTGCTGGCCCCCGGCACCATCGCCACCTGCGCCCACGTCGTCGCGGACGCGCTGCGCACCGATCCGCGGTCGACCACACCGCCCACCACCGCGGTCACCGTGGAATTCCCGCTGCGGCCGGGCGCGGTGACGTACCAGGCGTCGGTGACCGGGTGGCGGGCCGTGGGCACGGACGGGACCGGCGACATCGCCCTGCTGCGGCTGCCGGAAGGCGCACCCGCCGACCCGGTCCCCCTCGCCGGCGTCCAGGACGTCTGGCACCACCGCTTCCGCATCCTCGGCTTCCCGGCCAGCGCGGAACACGGCGCCTGGATCGGCGGACGGCTGCTCGACGAGGTCGGCCAGGGCTGGGTCTCCATGGAGAGCGACGGCAGCGCCCACCGCATCGGACCCGGATGCAGCGGAGCGCCGGTGTGGGACGAGGCGGTCGGCGCGGTGGTCGGCATGACGGTCGCCACCGACCGCGGCGCCGGCGCGGTGACCTCGTACCTCATCCCGGCCGCCGCGCTGATCGACCTTCAACCCGGCCTGCGCCGCTGCCCCTACCGCGGCCTCGACGCCTTCCGCGAGGAGGACGCCGAACACTTCTTCGGCCGCGAGGAGGAGACCCGGCGGCTGCTCGACGCGGTCGACCGGCATCTCGTCGTGCCGGTCGTCGGCCCGTCCGGCAGCGGGAAGACCTCGCTGGTGCGCGCGGGCGCGCTGCCGCGCCTGCGGGCCGACGGACACACGGTCTCCGAGATCCGCCCCCTGCCGGGCACCCGGGCGTCGCTGACGGTGGCCCGGGCGGTGATCGGGGCGCTGGGCGTGCGGGAGGCGGAGGAGGTCCTGGAGGGGGAGGTCCCGGATGGGCAGGGGGCGTTGGGGGAGGGGGCGTTGGGGGAGGCGCCGACGGAGGCGGCGGCGCCGAAGGCGGCGGAAGGGGCATTGGCGGAGGCGTCGGAAGGGGCGGCGGGGACGGCGGAGGCGGCGGAGACGGAGGTGTCGGCGGAGGCGCCGGAGAGGGACGCGTCGGCGGAAGCGCCGGAGACGGAGGTGTCGGCGGAGGCGCGGGAGACGGAGGTGCCGGCGGAGGCGCCGGAGAGGGAAGCGTCGGCGGAGGCGGCGGAGACCGTAGGGGCGGCGGGGACTTCCGGTGGGGCGGCGGGGGCTTCCGGCGGGGCGGGCGCCCGTCCGGTGCCCGGACCGCGCGCCGCCGGTTCCGCCCTGGCGGCGGTGGAACAGGAACGCGCCGCCCTCACCCTCGCCGACCTGCTCGACTCCGCCGACGGCCCCACCCCCGCCGAACTCGGCCGACGCGTCCTGGACCACTGCGGCCCGCGCGGCCACGTCTTCTTCCTCAACCAGCTGGAGGAGATCGTCGCGGCGGAACCGGCCACCGCCCGCGCCCTGTTGTCCCTGATGGCCGCCGTCGTCTCCGCCCCCGGCGAGGGCAGACGGCTGCGCGTCCTCGTGACCCTGCGCTCGGCCTGCCTCGACGACCTCGCCGACCCCGCGACCGCCCGCGTCCTCAGCGACTGCGCGCAGATCGTCGCCCCCCTCGGCCGCTCGGGCCTGCTGCGCGCCGTCGAGGGCCCGGCGGCCCGCGTCCCCGGCCTCACCCTCGAACCGGGCCTCGCCGAACGCATCGTCGACGACGCCCAGGACGAGCCCGGCCATCTGCCGCTGGTGGAGTTCACCCTCACGGAACTCTGGGCGCACGAGAAGGGCGTACGCCTGACCCACGCGGGCTACGACGCCCTGGGCGGCGTCGCCGGCGCCCTGTCCGCCCACGCGGAGCAGCGCGTCGGCGAGGTCGTCACGGCACACGGCGAGGCCCCGGTCCGCCGTCTGTTCACCCGGCTCGCCCGCCCCGACGACGCAGGCGGCTTCACCCGCAAACCGGCCCCGCTGACCCCGCTCCCGCCCGACATCCGCGCGGCCGCCGAAGCCCTCGCCACCCACACCCGCTTCGTCCGCATCACCCACGGCCCCGACGGCGACCCCATCGTCGACCTCGCCCACGAGGAACTGGTCCGCGCCTGGCCCCGCCTGCGGGAGTGGCTGGAGGCCTCGCGCGACTTCCGGAGCTGGCAGGAGCGGCTGCTGGAGGCGCTGGCGCACTGGAAGGAGACCGGGGAGGAGCCGGGGGCGCTGCTGCGGGGGACGATGCTGGCCACCTCCGTGGAACACCTCGGCGATCCGGTCCGCGGCGAGGACGTCACCCAGCCGGAACGCGACTACGTCGAGCTGAGCCGCAGACACCAGCAACGCGCCCTGCGCCGCTGGCGGGCGGCGACGGCCGTGATGGTCGTCCTCGCGCTGCTGGCGGGCTACCTGGGGATCGAGATGTGGCGCGGGATGCGGGAGCAGGACGAACGCGTACGGACGATGGCGTCCCGGCAGTTGGTGGAGGACGCGCAGCGACTGGCGGCGACCGACCCGGGCACGGCCGCGCGGCTGTCCCTGGCCGCGTGGCACCACCACCGCGGCCCGGAGGCCCGGCAGGCGCTCCTCCAGGCCTATCTCGGCGGTATGTCGGTGATCTCCGGCGATCCGGGCCAGGGGTCCGAGCCCATCCGGAGCATCGACCTGACCCCGGACGGCTCCGCGGCGGTGACCACGTCCGTCGGCCGCGACGGCGCCCCGCACGCCAGGGTGTGGACGGGCCTGGGCGACGGGCGGGCGAGCTGGTGGCAGGTGCCGGACCTGACCGGCGGAGCGCCCGAGCGGGCGGAGCTCAGTGACGACGGCGAACTGCTGGCCGTCGTGACCGCCGACGGATCGCTCCACTGCTACGACGTACGCGCCCGCACCCGCCTGTGGACCGCGCCGCCGCCCGCGACGAAGATCCTGCGCCGGCCCGCCACCGTGGCGGTCGACTTCTCGGACAGCGGGCGGCTGCTGCTCCGCCTCACCGCCGATCCGCTCGCCGAGGACGAGACGGCGCACAGCTCGCACGTCCAGGTCTGGCGGAGCCGGACGAAGGAGGTGGAGCAGGTCTCGCAGCGGGGGCTGCCGAGCGGACCGAAGGCGAACGACGCCGCGCTGGTCGGGGAGGGCCGGCAGGTGGTCCTCCTCAGCTGGTCGGAGAACAGGGCCGAGGCACGCGTGCAGGACCTGGCGACCGGCGCCAACCCGCACCCGATCGCGAACGCGCAGTGGATCTCGCACCGGGGCGCCGGAGTCGTGGTCGACCGCGATCACGGCCGGCATCAGCTGATCCGGCTGACGGCGCCCGACGCCACCGAGGGCCGGCGATCGCTCGCCCTCGGCTCGGAGGGCCCGGACCTCTCCGGGCGCTATCTGGTGTCGAGGGCGGCCACCCAGGTGAGCCAGTTCGAGCTGGTCGACCTGGAGACCGGCAGGCGGTACCGGGTGCCGGGGGTCCCGTCGTCCGGTGTCCAGGAGGACCGGCTGTCCGTCGGCGTCCTCCCCGGCGAGGAGGCCGGAGCCGCCCCGCGCCTGCTGGTGGCCTCCGGGTCGGATCTGCTGGTGGTGCGGACGGAGGAGGAGCGCGGCTCGCCGCTGCCTCGCGCCGAACCCTCCGACGGCGGACCGGACGGTTCGTACCTGAGAAGTCCGGGCGGCGAGCACCGCGCCAGGGTCGAGACCTATGGGGACGAGAACGGCACGACCGTGCGGCTGGTGGTGGCCCGGCGGGGCGAGGAGGACCGCGCGGAACCGGTGACGGCGGAGGAGTTCGGGGAGGACGGGGCCGGCGGGTTCTTCACCGCCGACGGCAGCCGGCTGGTGCTCTGGGGCTCGGACAAGGTCTCCGTCCGGGATCCGGACAGCCCGCGACAGGCGCGGGTGCGGTCCTTCCCGGACCTCGAACACGCCGTTCCCCTACGGGGCGGCGAGGTGGTCCTCCAGACGCGCGACCGGCTGATCCGGTACGACGTGGCGTCGGACGAGGCCTCGGTCCTGGGCACGTACCCGTGCGACGCGCTCGGCGACCCCTGCGTGGGCATGGCCGTCCGTCCGGGTGAGCGTGCCGAAGTGATCATCGGCCACCGCAGCGGCGAGGTCGCCTTCTGGGACCCCGGCACCGGCCGGGTGCGCAGGAACACCGGCATCACGGTGGCCGGCGCCGACGACCTGCTGTTCGCCTTCGACCCCCGGGGACGGACCGTCGCCACCAAGCTGGACGGCAGAACCGTCCAGCGGTGGGACGTGGAGACCGGCAGACGCCTGGGACCGGCCGTCGAGGCGGAGGAACGGGTGCTCACGGCGACGCTCGCGACCGACGGAACCCTGCTGACCAACGGCCCGGACGACAGCGGCCTCGTGCTGCGGCGGCCCGAGGACGGGGACACGCCCTTCGTCACGTTCCCGTTCGCCGTCGACTTCGCGGACCTCCGCCTGAGCGCCGGCCGTCTCACCGTCCGGCAGCGCGACTCCGCGCTGACCATCCCCCTGGACCCCGACGCCTGGCACGAGGCCCTGTGCCGCCACTGGACCCCGTACACCGAGGAGGAGCGGAAGATCCTCGAGCACGCCGGCGCGGAGGCGGACTCGCCCTGCCCGTAGACGCGACCGGGCGGGTGCGAGGACCGTGGTCCCCGCACCCGCCCGGTGGGTGCTGTGCGTCAGGCCGTGACGTGTCAGGCCACGATCAGATAGATCCCGTACGCCACCGCCGCCGCGCAGGCGGCGAAGCACGCGTACGCTCCGGTGACCGCCAGCCCCGCGGAGCCGCCCGCGGCCACCGCGCGCTCACGGCGCGAGAGGCCGACGATGCCGAGGGTGAAGAGGGCCACCAGGGCCACGGTGACCACGAGGCTGACGCCGAAGACGGAACCGAGGGCCGCCCAGTCGATCTTCATGCTGCTGATTCCTTACGTACCTGGGGTGCGCGGGGCTCAGACCGCGGCCTGGGAAGGCGTGTGGTCGGAGCTGGCGGACGCGGCCGGCGCGGGGATGGTGGTGGCCAGTCCTTCGGCCGGGCCCGCGGGCGGCGGGGTCACGGCGGCGATGGCGGTGGTCACCACACCGGCCGGCTCGGCGTCGTCGGTGCCGTTGACGTTGGTGTGGTCGACGACCTCACGGCGCGAGATCTTCCAGATGGCGAAGCTGGAGCCGATGAGGAAGAGCGCCACGAGCCCCGTGCCCCAGTCGCCGAAGCCGGTGACCCACTCGGCGAGCGCGGCGACCAGCGCCGCGGCCGGCAGGGTCAGACCCCAGGCGACGAACATCCGGGTGGCGGTGGACCAGCGGACCACACCGCCCTTGCGGCCGAGGCCCGCGCCCATCACGGCACCGGAGACCGAGTGCGTGGTGGAGAGGGAGAAGCCGAGGTGGGAGGAGGCCAGGATGACCGTCGCGGCGCTGGTCTGGGCGG
This sequence comes from Streptomyces sp. NPDC001532, assembly GCF_040298625.1. Lineage (NCBI taxonomy): Bacteria > Bacillati > Actinomycetota > Actinomycetes > Kitasatosporales > Streptomycetaceae > Streptomyces > Streptomyces sp. NPDC001532. The sequence continues at coordinate 58,109 of NZ_JBEPAL010000037.1, read as the reverse complement.
CGAAGCCCTGCTGCGGCTGGAGGTCGGTGAGGCCCTTGCCCATGGTGCGGATGATGCGCCAGCCGCCGAGGTAGGTGCCGAGGGCGATGGCGACGCCCGCGGAGAGGATGACCCACAGGGGCGGGTCGGAGTCGGGGGCGAGGGTGCCGCCGGCGACCAGGGCGAGCGTGATGATGCCCATGGTCTTCTGCGCGTCGTTGGTGCCGTGGGCGAGGGAGACCAGGCCCGCGGAGGCGATCTGACCGGCGCGGTAGCCCTTGGCGGCCGCCTTGCCGTCGGCCTTCTTGCCCAGCGTGTAGGTGAGCCGGCTGGCGATCATCGCGGCGATGCCGGCCACCAGCGGGGCGGCGATCGCCGGGATCAGCACCTTGGTGACGAGCACATCGCCGTGCACGGCGCCGACACCGGCCGCGGCGATGGTGGCGCCGACCAGGCCGCCCATGAGGGCGTGCGAGGAGGACGACGGCAGTCCGACGAGCCAGGTCAGCAGGTTCCACAGGATCGCGCCGACCAGCGCGGCGAAGATGACCTCGGGACGTATGCCGCTTTCGTCGACAAGCCCCTTGGAGATGGTGCTGGCGACTTCCACCGAGAGGAAGGCGCCGACGAGGTTGAGGACGGCGGACATGGCCACCGCGACCTTCGGCTTGAGCGCACCGGTCGAGATGGTGGTGGCCATCGCGTTGGCGGTGTCGTGGAAACCGTTCGTGAAATCGAACGCGAGTGCGGTTACCACCACAATCGCGAGGATCAGCGAGATGCCTTCCATTTACCCAGGCAATCGTTCGAGGTCATTGGCTGGTCGAAGGTAAGTAACCCAGATGAACGACAGGTGAACTGGGGAGGGCATGGTGGTGTCGGGAAGAGAGGGCCGGCCCTCCGCCGGTGCTCGCCCGGCGTTCCGCTTGCCGACGCGGCCGGTGCGCGCGGCCTGTCGTCCCGGTCGTCCCGCTCGTGCGGGTTGTATGCGATATCACTCGAGCCGTCGCGCCGTACACCGATGCGCACACCGATCCGTGCGCCGATTTTGCGCCGATACGCGGCCTCGCGAACCGGCGGTTTTCGGCCCACCGCGCCCGGGCGCCGCGCCCGCCCCGCACCGCCTGGCAGGATCACGCCATGGCTGAGCAGCGAGCGGACCAGCGGGACGGACGGAGCGGTGCGCGCGAGGAGGAGGCCCGGGCCTGGGACGCCCTGGTCGCCACCGCCCGGCGGACCGTCGCGGAGGGGCTGGTCGTCGGCACCTCGGGCAACGTCTCCGTCAGGGTCGGCGACATCGTCCTGGTCACACCCTCGGGCGTCCCGTACGACCGGCTGACGCCCGCCGACCTCACCGCCGTCGACCTCGACGGCCGGCAACTGCGCGGCACCCTCGTGCCGACCAGCGAGCTGCCCATGCATCTCGCCGTCTACCGCACCACCGACGCCCGCGCCGTCGTCCACACCCACGCCGTGCACGCGACGGCCGTCTCGACGCTCGTCCCGGAGCTCCCCCTCATCCACTACATGGCCGCCGCCCTCGGCGGCCCGGTCCGGGTCGCCCCGTACGCCACCTACGGCACCGACGAACTGGCCGAGAACATGCTCCGCGCCCTCACCGACCGCACCGGCTGCCTCCTCCAGAACCACGGCACGATCACCTACGGCACCACCCTCGACCAGGCCTACGACCGCACCGCGCAGCTGGAGTGGATGTGCCGCCTGTGGCTCACGGCCTCCACCGTCCCGGGCCTGACCCCGTCCCTGCTGACCCACTCCCAGCTGGCCGAGGTGTCGGAACGCCTGCGGGGGTACGGCCAGCGCGGCTGACGGGTGGGGCGGGAACGCCCTGGAGCGAGCCGCGGTGCGGGGCGGTGCGGCGAGCGCAGTGCGTCTCTCACCCGGAACACGTCCGCCCGCTGGCCCGTCGCCGTCCGCGCCGGGACACTGGAGCCGTGCGCCCTGTCACAGCGACGGCCGCTGCCGTCACCGCCATGACCGTCGCCGGTGCCGCCGCGGTGGCCGCCGGCCGGCTCGCCAGCGACGCCGCGCTCAAGGCGCCGCCGGGCCGCCCGCTGCCCACCGAACCCCGGCTCACCGTGCACGGCACGGCCGCCGGCCAGGTCGTGCTCACCCGGGACTTCGCCTCCCTGCGCCCCGGCACCTACGGGCTGACCGGCGACGGCCTCCACGCGGTCGTCGGGCCCGTCCTGGACTCCGCGCCGCACACCGCCGACACCGTCGTCCGCCGGCTGCACCGGGTCACCCACGGCACCCTGGAACCCGGCGACAAGGTCTGGCTGACCCCGAACGCGCACATCGGCGACCCGCACGCCGCCCTCGGCCTCGACCACGCCGACGTGGACGTCCCCGGCGAACTTGGCGCGCTGCCCGCCTGGTTCGTGCCGGGCGCCCGGGACACCTGGGTCATCACCGCGCACGGCCTCGGCACCACCCGCGAGCACCCCATGAACCTCATGGGATTCCTGCACCGCCACCGCTTCCCCGTCCTCGACCTCGCCTACCGCGGCGACCTCGGCGCCCCGCGCCCCGCCGACGGCCTGAACCACCTGGGCGAGAGCGAGTGGCGCGACCTGGACGCGGCGATCCGCTACGCCACCCGGTACGGCGCCGAACGCGTCGTGCTGCACGGCTGGTCCACCGGCGCGACCATGGCCCTGCGCGCCGCCGCCCACTCCGGCGTCCGCGACCGGATCGCCGGGCTGGTGCTGGACTCCCCGGTGCTGCACTGGGAGTCGACCCTGCGGGCCCTGGCCGCCGCCCGGCGCACTCCGGGTGCCCTGCTGCCGCTCGCGGTCCGCGCCGCCCAGGGCCGCACCGGCCTGCTCGGAGACCGGGCCGACGAGGCCACGCACGCCGACTATCTGAAGGTCCCGGTACTGATCTTCCACGGCCCCGACGACACGGTCGCCCCCTGGGAGTTCTCCCGTCGCCTCGCCGCCCGCCGCCCCGGCCTCGTCGCCCTCCATCCGGTCCCGCACGCCCCGCACGGCGCCATGTGGAACGCCGACCCCGAGGCGTACGAGGAGGCCCTGCGCCGCTTCCTGACCCCCCTCATGTGAGCCCGACGGCCCCAGCCGCCCCCCTTCGAACATCCTTCCCGAACACCTCTCCCGTCACCGGACGGCACCCGGTCGCTGTCATTCCGTTTCACGCCGTACCCCTGTCCGGTTCACGCCCTTCAGACGCTCACTCAACCCCTTCCCTTGGCCAGTCCCGTCGCCCCCCGTGACATTCCGTTTGGGTTTTCGGACCGTCAACCGGAAGACTGCACCCGTGACGTCCCGTATCCCGCGCGACTCCAGGCTTCGACTCGTCCGCCCGCGACCCCTGGCCGCCGCCCCCCGAGCGATGAACCAGCGGCCCGCGCGCCGCCCCGCCCCGCGCCCGCCGGAGGGCACGCCGGCCCCCGCGGAGCTGGCCGGAATGGCACGCTCCCGGCTGGCCGGTGCCGCCCGCGTGGCCCGCTGGGCCGACGCCGCCCTGCGCCCCGGCAGCGCCGGCGGGGCCGCCGACGGCAAGGCCACCCTCGCCGACGCGACCGCCGAACGGGCCGCCCGCGAGCTGGGCCTGACACCGGCCCAGGTCCGCGCCGACTGGGACACCGCCCGGCTGGCCGGCCTCGTCGAGGTGCACGGCGGCAGCGCCCGCCCCGGCTGGCGGCTGCGTGCCTGGCACCGCGACGACAGCGCCGTCCTGCGCGGCTGGGTCGCCCTCTTCGACGCCTGGTCCCTGGCCCACCCGGAGCCCGCCGACCACGAGCCGGCCGCCGTCGCCGAGGTCGTCTCGGCCATGCCGCAGGTGCTCTCCTTCCTCCAGCTGTCCGCCGGCCCCGTCCCCGTCGAGCAGCTGCTCGACCTGCTCCAGCAGCGGGTGCGGGAACTGCGCACCGAGCGCTGCGAAGTGCCCTACGGCCCGCAGCGCGAACCCGCGCGTCCCGCCGCCGGCCGCCCCGCCGAGCCCGCCGACCCGGCCGACGCCGAACTCGCCCCGCTGCTCGACTGGGCGCTGCACGCCCTCGCCTCCGTGGGCGCGCTCACCTGCGGCGACGGCCAGGCCACCCTCACCCCGCTGGGCAGCTGGGCGGTCTGGGTCAAGCTGGAGCAGATCTGCGTCGCCGCCCAGAGCCCGGCCGGCAACATCGAGGCCGCCGCCGAGGACATGCTGCGTGGCTGCGCCCAGCTGCGGCCCAACGCGGCCCGCGCCGAGTACCGGGCCTGGCTCGCCGCCCGGCCCGTCGGCAGCGCCGTCACCGAGCTGCTGGACGCCGCCCGCGGCGACGACGCCCTGCTGCGCGGCCTCGCCTTCGAGGCGCTGCGGGTCGTCGGCGCGCCCGCCGAGCCCGATGTGCGCGCGGTGCTGGACCAGCCGACGCTGCGGCCCTACGCCCTGCTGTGGCTGGCCGAGCACGAGGGCACGGACCCCGAGGACGCCCACGAGGTGCTGACCCGCGAGGAGGCCACCTGGCTGTGGGTCGACACCGCGGCGGCGGTCGCCGACCACGGTGAGGCCCCGCTGCTGGTGCGGCACCTGGAGTCCGCGGTGCAGCCGACCGTGCCCGCGCTGCTGGACGAGGTGCGCGCCGTCGGCCACCCGCGCACGGTGCAGGTCCTCGTCGCCCTCGCCGCGGCCCACCCGGACCCGGCGCTGGCCAAGGCCGTCCGCCGGGCGGCCTTCCAGGTGCACACCGGAGGCAGCTGAGGGGGCAGGCTCAGCCGGGTATCTGCGGCGCGTAGGTGCCGAAGCTCCAGATGTTGCCCTCGACGTCACGGGCCATGTAGTCCCGTGAGCCGTAGTCCTGGTCCGTCGGGGGCATCAGGATGTCCACGCCGTGGTCCACGGCCTGCCGGTGGTGTGCGTCGACGTCGTCCACGGCGATGTACACCCCGGCCGGGCCCGCACCCTTCATCGCCGTGTCGAAGACACCGCCGCGGCCCTTGGAGCCGACCATCACCGCGCCGTTGCCCTGGACCAGCTCGGCGTGCAGCACCGTGCCGTCCTCGCCCTCGTACACCGACAGCTCGGTGAAGCCGAGGGCCTCCGTGAGCTGCCGGATGGCCGCTTTCGCGTCCGCGTACAACAGCGTGGGAAAGATGCTCGGACGTCCGCTGCCCGTGCCCGCCATACCGATCACTCCCTCGTGCCCGACACCGACTCGCTACCGGTCGCTTCCAGAACCCAGTCTCGCAGCGCCCACTGACAACACCCCGCCTGAGCCGCCCCCGCCTCTCCCGCCCCGCGTGATCGGGCACGACCGTCCCGCGCGCCACGGCCATGCCGTGCGTCACAACCGCACGCCGCCGCACGCCGCCCCACGTCCGCTGCTGACCGCTCCCCGCGCCCGGACCGCCCAGCTCACCGCCGTCCGCCGCACCGGGCCCGATCGAGCCGGGCCGCCGATGCCCCGGAAACGATCTGCCTGGCGCCCGGACCGAACACCCGAACGCAGAAAAAGTGGTTGCATCACACCGTTAGACTGGCCTCATGGCCATTCTCCTCGCGCATTAGACAGCGGGAACGTCTCGAAGCCCCCCGTCCCGCCCACCATCCGCTCTGGAGTCTGTCCGTGATCTCCGCCTCCGGTATCGAGCTGCGCGCCGGTGCCCGCGTCCTCATCGAGTCCGCCACCTTCCGTGTCGCCAAGGGCGACCGCATCGGCCTGGTCGGCCGCAACGGCGCCGGCAAGACCACGCTCACCAAGTGCCTGGCCGGCGAGGGCATCCCCGCCGCCGGCACCATCACCCGCTCCGGCGAGGTCGGCTACCTCCCGCAGGACCCCCGCACCGGCGACCTCGACGTCCTCGCCCGCGACCGCATCCTCTCCGCGCGCGGCCTCGACGTACTGATCCGCAAGATGCGCGAGAACGAACAGCGCATCGCCAACGGCCAGGGCGCCACCCGCGAGAAGGCGCTGCGGCAGTACGAGCGCCAGGAGACGGAGTTCCTCACCAAGGGCGGGTACGCCGCCGAGGCCGAGGCCGCGACCATCGCCGCCGCGCTCAACCTGCCCGACCGGGTGCTCGGCCAGCCGCTGCACACGCTCTCCGGCGGTCAGCGCCGCCGTATCGAGCTGGCCCGGATTCTGTTCTCCGACGCCGACACCCTGCTGCTCGACGAGCCGACGAACCACCTGGACGCCGACTCGATCGTCTGGCTGCGCGACTACCTCAAGACCTACCGCGGCGGGTTCATCGTCATCTCCCACGACGTCGACCTGGTCGAGACGGTCGTCAACAAGGTGTTCTACCTGGACGCCAACCGCGCCCAGATCGACGTCTACAACATGGGCTGGAAGCTCTACCAGCAGCAGCGCGAGGCCGACGAGAAGCGCCGCAAGCGCGAGCGCGCCAACGCCGAGAAGAAGGCCGCCGCCCTGCACTCGCAGGCGGACAAGATGCGTGCCAAGGCCACCAAGACCGTCGCCGCCCAGAACATGGCCCGCCGCGCGGACAAGCTGCTCGCCGGTCTGGAGGCCGCGCGGGTCTCCGACAAGGTCGCCAAGCTGCGCTTCCCCGAGCCCGCGCCCTGCGGCAAGACCCCGCTGACCGCCGAGGGCCTGTCCAAGTCGTACGGCTCGCTGGAGATCTTCACCGACGTCGACCTGGCCATCGACAAGGGCTCCCGGGTCGTCATCCTCGGCCTCAACGGCGCCGGCAAGACCACCCTGCTGCGGCTGCTGGGCGGCGTCGAGGAGCCCGACACCGGCAAGGTCGTCGAGGGCCACGGCCTCAAGCTCGGCTACTACGCGCAGGAGCACGAGACCCTCGACCCGGACCGCACGGTCCTGGAGAACATGCGCTCCGCCGCACCCGACATGGACCTCGTCGAGGTCCGCAAGGTGCTCGGCTCGTTCCTGTTCTCCGGTGACGACGTCGACAAGCCGGCCGGTGTCCTCTCCGGCGGTGAGAAGACCCGGCTCGCGCTGGCCACCCTGGTGGTCTCCTCGGCCAACGTGCTGCTGCTCGACGAGCCGACCAACAACCTCGACCCGGCCAGCCGCGAGGAGATCCTCGGCGCCCTGCGCACCTACAAGGGCGCGGTCGTCCTGGTCACCCACGACGAGGGCGCGGTGGAGGCGCTCCAGCCGGAGCGGATCATCCTGCTGCCGGACGGCGTCGAGGACCTGTGGGGCGCCGACTACGCGGATCTCGTCGCGCTCGCTTGATCGAATGGTTGATCCACGGCGTATGGATCATTCGGCCGAGCCGTGATCCATCATCTGTGTGAGATCTCCTCACCCCCGGGTGTGTCCTACACCGAATTCGCGGCCGATCCCTTTGTCGACAAGGGGTCGGCCGTCTCGCATCGCTGACCTGCCACTTCGCGGAAGAACCCGTTCAGCCGTATGCGGTCCACTGGGCTGAATCGCAGATTCCGCTTGTGGGGATGTGCTCCTGTCGTCAAAACCCTCATCCACGGACCTTGCCGAATGGGTGGCCATGAAGGCTCGGAGGGGTGATCATGAGGAGACCAGAGCGCACTTCCCATGAGGAGGCACGGGTGGCCGAGACTCTGAAGAAGGGCAGCCGGGTGACCGGCGCCGCGCGCGACAAGCTCGCGGCAGACCTGAAGAAGAAGTACGACGCCGGTGCGAGCATCCGGGCGTTGGCCGAGGAGACCGGCCGCTCGTATGGCTTTGTGCACCGCATGCTCAGTGAGTCGGGCGTCACGCTCCGTGGGCGTGGCGGGGCCACGAGGGGCAAGAAGGCCGCCTCGGCCTGACCCCGGGTGGCCCCGCGTCTTCGATGGTGGCCACCCGGTCGGTCGGGTGACCGGCCGGGTGGTTACTGTGCAGTCACTTAAGAGTGCCCGACGACGGCACTCACGATGACCGCACCCATCGGAGGCGCCCCATGGCTTCGCTCGACCCGGTAATCGACCCGGTACTCGACAAGGACGGCGTACGGCTCACCGTCGACGACGCGATCGCCACGGTGACGCTGACCAACCCGGCCAAGCGCAACGCGCAGAGCCCCGCTCTGTGGCGGGCGTTGGCCGAGGCGGGCCGGCTGCTGCCGGGCACCGTCCGGGTGGTCGTGCTGCGTGCCGAGGGCAAGTCGTTCTCGGCCGGACTCGACCGCCAGGCGTTCACGCCCGAGGGCTTCGACGGCGAGCCGTCGTTCATCGACCTCGCGCGTGGCGGTGACGCCGAACTGGACGCCACCATCGCCGAGTACCAGGAGGCGTTCACCTGGTGGCGACGTAGTGACCACGTGTCCGTCGCCGCCGTCCAGGGGCATGCCATCGGCGCCGGGTTCCAGCTCGCCCTCGCCTGTGACCTGCGCGTCGTCGCCGACGACGTGCAGTTCGCGATGCGCGAGACCAGCCTCGGACTCGTCCCCGACCTCACCGGCACCCATCCGCTGGTGGGCCTCGTCGGATACGCCCGTGCGCTGGAGATCTGCGCCACCGGGCGGTTCGTGGCGGCCGAGGAGGCCGTCAACACCGGCCTGGCGAACATCGCCGTGCCCGCGGACCAGCTCGACGGCGCCGTCCGTGACCTGACCGCCGCCCTGCTGGCCGCGCCGCGCGACGCCGTGATCGAGACCAAGGCGCTGCTGCGCGGCGCCCAGGACCGCACCTACGAGGAGCAGCGCACCGCCGAACGCCAGGCCCAGGCCCGCCGTCTGCGCGACCTCGCCGGCATCGGCGACTGACCGCCGGACGAGCGCGGGCGGCGACGCAGCCCTGCCGTCCGCGCTCACCCCACCGCGGTGACCAGCACCGCCACCGTCGGGTGGTCCCACAGCGCCTCGCCGACCCGCGCCCGGACCTCGCGGGCCACGTCCACCGACCGGTGGTCCGCGCGCAGCGCCAGTTCCAGGCGGACGTGCCGACGTGACGGCCCGTCACCGGTGTCCGTGCCCCCGTCGATGTGCACGGCACGGCCCAGCGCGCCCAGGGTGCCGGTCAGCCGGGCCACCCCCGGCACGGCGAGCGCCGCCTCCGCGGCCCGCGCCTCGTCCGCGCCCGTCGCCTCACGGGCGTCCGGCGGCTCGGGCGGCCGTACGGGCTCGGCCTCCGTCTCCTCGTCCAGCAGGTCCGTCACCCGCAGGTCGACCTCCGCCACCGTCAGCCCGAGCCGTGTCGCCGCGGCCGTCGCGAGCGCGGTGCGCAGCCGCGCCGCGGTCTCCGGCAGCGGCTGCGCCGCCCCGGCCGCGAACTCCGCCGTCAGCCGCAGCGGACCGGGCGGCAGCGCGCTCGGCGGGGGCGGCACCACAGGGTCGTAGACATGTTCCGGGTCGGCCAGGGCGAGCCGCAGCACGCCCGGTCTGACGCCCGCCACCTCGTACGCCGCGCCGCGCAGCACGGCCCGTGCCGCGCTCTCCGCGATCCACGCCCCCGCGCTCGCGTCACCCAGGGGGAGGATCCTGCCGAGGCTCAGCTGCTCCCGTACCGCCTGTGTCCATCGATCCGCCGTCATTGCCCCAGAGTGCCCCATTCGCGGCGCGCGTCCGAGCAACCGCGCTTACGGTGGTCGAAGGACGTCGAACCGAGAGGGGCGTACGGCTATGACCGACACGACGGACCGGAACCGGACGCAGACGCCGGAGAGCGAGAGCGATCCGTCGGCGCAGTCCCGCAGGACCACCCGGCGCGGCGGAGGGGACCCCGGCACCCGGGGACGCACCACCATCGCCGACGGTGTGGTGGAGAAGATCACCGGGATGGCCGCACGGGACGTCGTCGGCGTGCACGCCATGGGCAGCGGCATCAGCCGCACGTTCGGCGCCGTACGCGACCGGGTGCCCGGCGGATCGAAGTCGGTGACCCGTGGCGTCAAGGCCGAGGTCGGCGAGGAGCAGACCGCGCTGGACCTGGAGATCGTCGTCGACTACGGCGTCTCGATCTCCGATGTCGCCCGCGACGTGCGGGAGAACGTGATCGCGGCCGTCGAGCGGATGACCGGGCTGGAGGTCGTCGAGGTCAACATCGCGGTCAGCGACGTGAAGCTGCCGGACGAAGAGGACGAAGAGGAGCCGGAGCCCCGGATCCGCTGACGCAGGCTAGGAGCGCACGATGAGCATGGCCGTGATCGGCATGATCGCCGGAATGGCCCTGGGTTTCGCCGGATACTTCGGCGGGTTCGGTGCCTTCCTGCTGGTGGCGGCCCTGGGCGCCGTCGGGTTCGTCGTGGGCCGACTGCTGGAGGGCGACCTGGAACTCGGCGACTTCTTCCGCTCGCGCGACGAACGGCGGAGGTGACCCGTGAGCAGCGGGGCCAGTGAGTCCCCCCGGCCCCTGGCCGTCGTGGCGGCGGGTGAACGCGGAGCCACCCGGATCGCCGACCGGGTCGTCGCCAAGGTCGCGGCGCAGGCGGCGCGCGAGGTGGTCGGCGCGCTGCCCGCCGAGGCGTCGCCCCCGCACGCGACCGTGCTCGTCCGCCAGGGGACGGCCCGTGTCCGCGTCCATCTCGAACTCGGCTACCCGGTCGACGTCGGCGCCCGCTGCCGGGAGGTGCGTCGCCAAGTCTCCGAGCGGGTACGCGCGTTGGTGGGATACGAAGTGCCGGAGGTCGCCGTCCAGGTGGAGCGGCTGCACCTGCCCACGGCATTCGGCGCGGCACAGGGGAGGACGCGATGAGCGAACCCCGGGACTCCGAGAACAGGGACTCCGAGAACGCCGACGGCACCACCCGGCGCATGCCCCTGCTGGAGAAGACGGAACCCGACCGGAACGCGTCGGGCGCCACCCAGGAACCGCCGCCGCCCCCGGCCGACGAGAGCGGGGGCAAGGAACGCCGCTTCTGGTCCACGCGCCGCGTGCCCGCGGCCGTCGTCGCGGTCCTCCTGCTCGCCCTGGCGGGCCTCTTCCTCTACGACATCGCCTCCGTCCGCGCCGACCGGCCGGGCATGCGCTGGCGCCGCGAACTCGCCCAGCAGCTCGCCGAACGCCCCCTCGACGACATCTGGGTCCTGGTCGGCGCCGGCGTCGCCGCCGCCCTCGGCCTCTGGCTGCTGGTGCTGGCCCTGACACCCGGGCTGCGCGCCCTGCTGCCGATGCGGCGCACCCACCGCGACGTCCGCGCGGCGCTGCACCGGCCGGCCGCCGCGACGGTGCTGCGCGACCGGGCCATGCAGGTCGCGGGCGTGCAGTCGGTGAAGGTACGCACCCGCCGGCGGAAAGCCGACGTCCGCGCGGTGTCCCACTTCCGCGAACTCGACGACGTCCGCGACGAGCTGAAGGCCACCCTCGGCGAGGCCGTCGACGGCCTGGGCCTGTCCCGGCCGCCCGCTCTGTCCGTGCGAGTCCGGCGACCCGGCCGGAAGGGATGATCAGGGTGCTCACGACCGTCAACCGCGTACTGCTCGGCCTCGTCGGCCTCGTCCTGCTGGTCCTCGGCGGCTCGGTGCTCGCCGTCGGACTGGGCGCGCCGTCGCCGTCCTGGTGGATCCACCAGAGCCGCCACGACGTCCTGCTCTCCTACGCCGAACGCACCCGCTGGCGGGACGAGGGCTGGTGGTGGCCCACCGTCATCGCCGCGCTCGCCGTCCTCCTGCTGCTCGCGCTGTGGTGGCTCACCGCCGTGCTGCGCCGCCGCCGGCTGACCGAGGTCCTGGTCGACACCGGCGACGGCGAGGGCGCGCTGCTGCGGGGCCGCGCCCTGGAGAACGTCCTGGAGACGGAGGCGGCCGAGCCGGACGGCGTGGCCCGCGCCCACGCCAGGCTCACCGGCCGCCGCACCGCTCCCGCGTCCCGCGTACGCCTGATGCTCGAACCCCACGTCGACCCCCGAGCCGCCCTCCAGCACCTGACGGGCCAGGCCCTGACCCACGCCCGCGAATCGGCGGGCCTGGACCGACTCCCGACCGAGGTCCGCCTACGGGGCGTCAAGCACGGCGCGGAACGGGTGAGCTGAGCGGGGCCGCGTCGGGTTGTGCTCACTCGGCGCGTCCGGCTCGGCTGAGCGGAGGTTGCAGCGCACCGCGCGGAGGTCTGCGGAGCGGGGCCGCGACGCCGCCGGTCGGCTGAGTGCGGGCCCCGCCACCGGCCCCGCCGGCACCCCGCGCCGCTCAGAACCCGCACCCAGCCCCTCCGGCACCCCGTGCCGCTCAGAACCCGTGCCTGGCCCCGCCGTCCACCGGCACCATCACGCCCGTCACATAGGACGCGGCCGGGGACAGCAGGAACGCCGCCGTGCGGCCGAACTCCTGCGGTGTGCCGTACCGGCGCAAGGGGATGCGGGACTCGGCCGCCGCGCGGGTGGCCTCCGGGTCGGCGGAGAGCGCGTCCAGCTCGCGCACCCGGTCGGTGTCGATCCGGCCGGGCAGCACCCCGACGACCCGGATGCCCCGCGAGCCCAGCTCGTCCGCCAGCGACTTGGCGAAGCCCGCCAGGCCCGGCCGCAGGCCGTTGGAGATGGTCAGCCCGGGGATCGGCTCGTACACCGAACCGGACAGCACGAACCCGATGACGCCGCCCTCCTCCAGCTCGGCCGAGGCCGCGCGGGCGAGGCGCACCGCGCCCAGGAACACCGACTCGAACGCCGACTGCCACTGCTCGTCGGAGTTGTCGGCCACGAACCCGGCCGCCGGGCCTCCGACGCTGATGAGGATGCCGTCGAACCGCCCGAACCGCTCCCGTGCGGTGGCGATCAGGCGGGCCGGCGCCTCGGGGTCGGCGTTGTCCACCGCGACCCCCACCACGTCCGGTCCCAGCGCGGCCGCCGCGTCGGCGACGGTCTTCTCGTCCCGCCCGGTGATGACCACTCTCGCCCCGTCGGCGAGCAGCTCGCGCGCGGAGGCGTTGCCGAGGCCGCGCGTGGCCCCGGTGACGACGTACACCCGGTCCTTCAGTCCAAGATCCATGCCCCCTATCCTGCCCGCTCGTCGCCGAACAGGGCGAGGGCGGTGTTGACCAGCCCGATATGGCTGAACGCCTGCGGGAAGTTCCCGACCTGGCGGCCGGTCGCCAGGTCGTACTCCTCGGCCAGCAGCCCCACGTCGTTGGCGAGCCCCACCAGCCGCTCGAACAGCGCGCGCGCCTCGTCCGTACGGCCCGTCATGTGCAGTGCGTCGGCCAGCCAGAAGGAGCACACGAGGAAGTGACCCTCGTCGCCGGGCAGCCCGTCGACCGTGGTCCGTTCGGCGGTGTAGCGGCGCAGCAGGCCGTCGTGCTCCAGCTCCGCGCGGACCGCCTCGATGGTGCCGAGCACCCGCGGGTCGTCCGGCGGCAGGAAGCCGACGCGCGGGATCAGCAGCAGCGCGGCGTCCAGTTCCCGTGAGCCGTAGTACTGGGTGAAGGTGTTCCGCTCGGTGTCGAAGCCCTGTTCGCACACCTCGCGGTGCACGGCGTCACGCGTCGCCCGCCAGCCCTCCAGATCGCCCTCCAGCGCCGGATACCGCTCCAGCGCCTTCACCGCGCGGTCGGCGGCCACCCACACCATCACCTTCGAGTGCACGAAGTGCCGGCGGCCGCCGCGCACCTCCCACAGCCCTTCGTCCGGCTGCCGCCAGGCCCGGCACAGGAAGTCCATCAGGGCCCGCTGCATCGCCCACCCCTCGGTCTTCAGGGGCATGCCCGCACTCCGGGCCAGCGACAACGTGTCCATGACCTCGCCGTACACGTCCAGCTGGACCTGCTTGACGGCCGCGTTGCCGATCCGTACCGGCCGGGAGTCGGCGAACCCCGGCAGCCATGCCAGCTCGGCCTCGGGCAGCCGTCGCTCGCCCGCCAGGCCGTACATGATCTGGAGGTCCGAGGGGTCGCCCGCGACCGCGCGCAGCAGCCAGTCGCGCCACGCCTCGGCCTCCTCCCGGTAGCCGCCCGCGAGCAGCGCGCCCAGGGTGAGGGTGGAGTCGCGCAGCCAGCAGTAGCGGTAGTCCCAGTTGCGCACGCCGCCGACCTCCTCGGGCAGGGAGGTGGTGGGGGCGGCGACGATACCGCCGGTCGGCTTGTAGGTGAGCGCCTTCAGGGTGATCAGGGAGCGGACCACCTCGTCGCGGTACGGGCCGTCGTAGCGGCAGCGGGCCGACCACGCCTGCCAGTCGGCGACGCTCGTCTCCAGGGCCTTGTACGGGTCGACCAGCGGCGGGCGCCGCTCGTGCGAGGGGTGCCAGGTGAGCACGAACGCCACCCGCTCGCCCTCGCGCACCGTGAACTCCGAGTGCGTGCAGAAGTCCTCGCCCCAGGTGTCCACCTCCGGCTCGCTGCGCAGCCACGCCGAGTCCGGTCCCGCGACGGCCACCCGGTGGCCGCCGGACCGCCGCACCCACGGCACGATCGAGCCGTAGTCGAAGCGCAGCCGGAGTATGCCGTGCATGGTCACGCTGCCCCGCAAGCCCTCCACCACGCGTACCAGATCGGGGGCGCGGTCGCGCTGCGGCATCAGGTCGGTGACCCGGACCGCCCCGTCCGGGGTCTCCCACTCGGTGTCCAGCACCAGGGTGCCGGGACGGTAGGCCCGGCGGGTGCAGGGGCCTTCGGCGCCCTTCGGGGCCAGCCGCCAGTGACCGTTCTCGTCGTCACCCAGCAGCTTGGCGAAGCAGGCCGCCGAGTCGAACCGGGGCAGACAGAGCCAGTCGACCGAGCCGTCCCTGCCGACGAGCGCGGCGGTCTGTTCGTCGCCGATGAGGGCGTAGTCCTCGATACGCGGATACACGGGGTGCGGGTTCCCGGCGAACCGAGGGGGCAATCCGGGGCGGAGCCGGGCGGGTGAGGAGTCCTACACCGGAGCGGGTTCGGGCTCCGTGGTCTCCTCGTCCCGCTCCCGCCGCGCCGCCCGCTCACGGGCCTCGCGGCGGGCCAGGATCACCCAGCCGACGGGGACCGCGGCGGAGAACAGCCACCACTGGACGGCGTAGGCGTAGTTCAGCGCGGCGTCCTCGTCGCCGGGCTCGCCGAGCTGCTCCGGGCGGCCGCCCTTGGGCTCGGGCGCCGTCTGCACGATGTAGCCGCCGAGCACGCGGGCGTCGAGGCGCCGGGCCTCCCGCTCGCTGTTGATCAGCATGATCTGGCGGTCGGGCAGGCCGTCGAGGTCCTTGATCCCGCTCGCCTCGGTCGTCTCGTCGGGCATCAGCCGTCCGCTGACGGTGATCTCGCCGCTCGGCGGCGCGGGGATCTTCGGGAAGGCGGTCGAGCCCAGGCCGGCCGAGGGGATCCAGCCCCGGTTGACCAGCAGCACCCTGCCGTCCGTGAGGACGAACGGGGTCAGGACGTGGAAGCCGACCTCGTCGTCGGAGCTGGTGCGGCGGCGGACGACGACCTCGCGGTCGGTGTCGAAGCGGCCCTCGGCGGTCACCGTGCGGTACCGCTCGCGGCTGGTGACGGCGTGACCGGGGGCGGTCAGCTTCTCCACGGGCACCGGATCGGCGGCGAGCGCGTCCGAGACCAGCTGGTTGCGGGCGGTGCGCTCCTCGTAGCGGTGCATCTGCCAGATGCCCAGCCTGATCATCGTGGGGATGAGGAGGAAGGCGACCAGCGTGAGGATCACCCACTGCCGGGACAACAGGAAGCGGTACACCCCACGACCGTACCTCGCAGGCCGTGGGGTGCTGAGAGCAGGGGTGCCGGGAGCGGGGTCCGGGCGGACGCCTCAGACGCGGTCGACGATGCCCACCTTCCCCTCCGAGCGGGCGCAGTGGGCGCCGCAGTACCAGTGGCCCTCGACCTCGACGCCCTGGCCGATGATCTGCACCCGGCAGTGCTCGCAGATGGGAGCCATGCGGTGGATCGCGCAGGAGAAGCAGTCGAACACGTGCACCGAACCCTGCGCGTGCACTTCGAAGGTCATTCCGTAGTTGTTGCCGCAAACTTCGCAAGTCGCCATGCGCCACAGGGTGAGCCGTCGCCGCCGCGCGGGCGAGCGGGCGACGGGCGAGTCGCGCGGCAATCACCCGTCCGTACGGTCACTGCTCCGATGCCGGTTCGACGTCCCGCAGCAGTTGGCCGAAGGCCGCCTCGTCGATCACGGGTGTGCCGAACTGGCGCGCCTTGACCACCTTGGACGTGCCCGAGTCCGGGTCGTTGGTGACGAGGAGGCTGGTCAGCCGGGAGAGGCTGGTCGCCACATGCAGTCCGGCCTCGGTCGCCCGGTCCTCCAGCAGTTCCCGCTCCACCGAGGTGTCGCCGGAGAACGCCACCCGCATGCCCTGCTTGAGTCTTTTGCCCTCTTCGTACCGGCCTGGGTTGGGATAGGGGCATGCGGGTCGTTTCCGGGAGGGCCGCCAACTGGTGGCCCGGTAACCGCCGTAGCCACCGCCACCGCTGCCACCGCCGTAGCCGCCCGAGCCGCTCGCCTGCCGGCCGATGAGGGGTGCGGGCCGGTCCGCCCACTCGGTCAGCGGCCGGCACTCGTGCAGCGGCAGCCGCAGGCCCCCGTGTGCCGCGGCGTGCAGACTCGGCCGGAACGCCTCCGCCAGCACGCGCGCGTCGTCCAGCGCGTGGTGCGCCCGCTGCTGGACGACGCCGAAGTGCGCGGCCAGGGACTCCAGCTTGTGGTTGGGCAGCGGCAGGGCGAGCGCCTTGGACAGGGCGATGGTGCACAGCCGCTGCCGCACCGGGGCCTCCCGCTGGGCGCGCGCGTACTCCCGGGCGATCATCTGCCAGTCGAAGACCGCGTTGTGCGCGACGAGCACCCGGCCCTCCAGCCGGGTCGCGAACTCCTCGGCGATGTCCGCGAAGAGGGGCGCGCCCTCCAGTGCCTCGCTCGTCAGGCCGTGGATCCACACCGGACCCGGATCGCGCTCGGGATTGACCGTCGTGTACCAGTGGTCCTGGACCTCGCCGCGCGCGTCCAGCCGGTAGACGGCCGCGGAGATTATCCGGTCGTCCCGGGCCAGGCCGGTGGTCTCCACGTCAACGACCGCGTATCCGTTCGGATAGGCGGCCGGCCACGTCGTGGCGGCGGACACTGCGGGCATGCGGTCTTCGAGCATGGTTCCTGAGGATACGGGCCGCGACTGACAGCGCCGTCCCTCAGGTCGCCCGGTACGTCCGCCTGTTCGGGGCTCGGATTTGCGTGCGCATGGGTGCACATGAGTGCGCGTGAGCCGGTACGGGGCGGGCGAAGTCCGGAATGTCATCTTCTGGACAGGCCGGACGGACCGACACCCTGCACGCCCTGCCTGCTGGGGGCTTCGATGTGACGGGGTGCAGGACGGAGGCGCGGCGGCCCCCGATCGGCGCCGTAATCGCTGTCGTTGCTCCACGCGCGCGTGGGCCATTGGCGGAGATCGCCAACAAACAAGCGCTTACCGCCGGTAATACTTATCGGTAACAACCTCTGGACCGGCTCGAACGGCGGTTCTACGGTGCAGGAATGCCGAACCTCCCCGATGTCGTGGTCTGGTCGATACCCGCCTTCATTCTGCTCACGGTCCTGGAAATCATCAGTGTCCGGCTCCATCCCGACGAGGATCAGGCCGGTTACGAGGCGAAGGACGCCGCGACCAGCGTGACCATGGGGCTCGGCAGTCTGGTCTTCGACTTCCTGTGGAAAATCCCGATCGTCGCCCTCTACACGGCCCTCTACGAACTCACCCCGCTGCGCGTGCCCGTGCTGTGGTGGACCGTGATCCTGATGCTGTTCGCGCAGGACTTCTTCTACTACTGGTCCCACCGCGGCCACCACGTCGTCCGCATCCTCTGGGCCTGCCACGTGGTCCACCACTCCAGCCGGAAGTTCAACCTCACCACCGCGCTGCGCCAGCCCTGGACCTCGCTCACCGTCTGGCCGTTCTACGTGCCCCTGATCGCCCTCGGCGTGCACCCGGCCGCGCTCGCGTTCTGCTCGTCCGCGAACCTCGTGTACCAGTTCTGGATCCACACCGAGCGGATCGACAAGATGCCCCGGTGGTTCGAGTTCGTCTTCAACACGCCCTCCCACCACCGGGTGCACCACGCCTCCCAGGGCGGCTACCTGGACCGCAACTTCGGCGGCATCCTCATCGTCTGGGACCGGCTCTTCGGCTCCTTCACCGCCGAGACCGAACGGCCCGTCTACGGGCTGACGAAGAACATCGCCACCTACAACCCGCTCAAGGTCGCCACCCACGAGTACGTGGCCATCGCCAAGGACCTGAAGGCCGCGACCGGTTGGCGCGAGCGCGCGGGGCGGGTGTTCCGGGGCCCCGGCTGGCAGCCCGCCCCGCCCCCGGCCGGACCCAGGACCGAGACCGCCGAGGAGACCGCCGCCGCATGACACTCCGCCGCGGCCTCCTGTGGGCCTTCGGCCTCGCCGCCCTCGTCGACCTGGCCTCCCTGGCGGCCGGGCTCGACGCCGGGCACGTGGCCGCCAAGCCGCTCCTGATGCCCCTGCTGGCCGCGCACGCCGCGCTGTCCGGCGCACCGCGCCTCCTGGTCGCCGCGCTGTTGTGCGGCTGGGGAGGAGACCTCCTGCTGCTCTTCGACGCGGAGCCCGCCTTCCTCGCCGGCATGGCCTCCTTCGCGGCGGGCCACGTCTGCTACCTGTTCCTCTTCACCCGGTACGGCCGTGCGAACGCCCACCACAGCTTCCTGCTCGTCGGATACACCGTCGTCCTGGCCGCAACCGTCGCCCAGCTCTGGCCCGACCTGCCCGCCGACCTGCGCGTCCCCGTGGCCGGCTACAGCCTCCTGCTCACGGCCATGGCCTACCGGGCGGGCAGCCGGTTCGGCCGCACCGCCGGGATCGGCGGCGCGCTCTTCGTACTGTCCGACACCCTCATCGCCACCGGCGTCGCCGACTGGCCGCAGCCACCGCGCCCCGATCTGTGGATCATGCTCACCTACATCGCCGCGCAGTTCCTGCTGGCCGACGGCACGAGAAAGGCCCTCGGCGCGCGCCCGGCGGCCGACGCGACGTACGGTGAGGTGCGCTCCACGACACCCTGAAGCGTCCGGAGCACATGAGGCACCCGAACACCGAAGCACCGCAGAACTCGAAGCACCGCAGCACCCGAAGCACCGCAGCACCCGAAGCACCGCAGAACCCGAACCACCCGAAGCACCGAGAAGGACCCGCCATGCGCGCCACCACCATCCACGCCCCCTTCGACATGCGGGTGGAGGACGTGCCCGAGCCCGTGGTGCAGCTGCCCACGGACGCCGTCGTACGGGTGCTGCGCGCCTGCATCTGCGGCAGCGACCTGTGGGCCTACCGCGGCGAGGCGGCCCGGCAGCCGGGCCAGCGGATCGGGCACGAGTTCCTCGGCGTGGTCGAGGAGACCGGCTCCGAGGTCTCCGGCGTGCGGCGCGGTGACCTCGTCGTCGCGCCCTTCATGTGGTCGGACGGCGTCTGCGCCTACTGCCGGGAGGGCCTGACCACCTCCTGCGAGCACGGCGGTTTCTGGGGCTCCGTCGGCTACGACGGCGGGCAGGGCGAGGCCGTTCGCGTCCCCTTCGCCGACGGCACCCTCGTCCGGCTGCCGAAGGAGGCGGCCGGTGACGACCACCTGCTGTCCGCCCTCCTCACCCTCTCCGACGTCCTCGGCACCGGCCACCACGCCGCCCTCGGCGCGGGCGCCCGCCCCGGCGCCACGGTCGCCGTCGTCGGCGACGGAGCGGTCGGCCTGTGCGCGGTGCTGGCCGCCAAGAGGCTGGGCGCCGAGCGGATCATCGCCCTCGGCCGGCACGAGGTGCGCACGGACATCGCACGCCGCTTCGGCGCCACCGACGTCGTCGCCGAGCGCGGGGACGCCGCCGTGGAGGCCGTCCGCGAACTGACCGGCGGGCAGGGCGCGCACGCGGTCGTCGAGGCGGTCGGCACCGAGCAGTCGATGCGGACGGCGGTGCACATCACCCGCGACGGCGGCGCCATCGGCTTCGTCGGTGTGCCGCACGGCAGCGGCACCGGCCTCGACCTCGGTGTGATGTTCGACCGCAACATCGCCCTGCGCGGCGGTGTCGCCCCGGTCCGCGCCTACATCCCGGAACTGCTGCCCGACGTCCTGGACGGCACCATCGACCCGTCCCCGGTGTTCGACATGACCGTCGGCCTGGAGGGCGTCCCCGACGGCTACAAGGCGATGGACGAGCGCACCGCCCTCAAGGTCCTCGTCACCAACGCGTAGGCCCTCACCAGCGGATCGGCACCGGCAACGCCGTGAGCAGCCCCGACACCGCGACCACCACCGCCAGCACCGCCACCTCCGCCCGCGCGGGCGAGGCGGCGGTCAGCGGGTCGGCCGCGCGGGACAGCCGCAGCCGGGCCCACAGCGCCAACGCGGCGACGGCGACCACGAGGAGCACCTTGGCGAGCAGGGTGCGCCCCCACGCCGTCGCCGTCAGCTGTTCCAGCACCGTCTCCGGCGGCATCCGGCGCAGGGTGCTCGCGACGCCGGTCGCGGTGAGCGCGGCGAGCAGTACGGCCGCCACGCGCGCGTAGAGGCCCAACAGGGCCGCGCCGAAGGGCCCCGCGCCCCACAGCCGCAGGGTGCGCAGCGCGTACAGCAGTCCGCCCGCCCACAGCGACGCGCACAGCACATGGATCAGCGTCAGACCCGAGCCGATCAGCGGGCTGTACTCGGTCGTCGGGTGCGCGCGCAGCGCCTCCGCGACGGCGACGGCGCTCAGCGGCCACACCTGGCTCGCCGGGCGGCCCGACAGGGCGCACAGGCCTGCCAGCGCGAACGCGTTGACCTCCAGCAGGGCCAGCTTGCCGTCGCGGGAGGCGTACAGGCCGCCGACGTCGATCTGGCCGGGGTCGTCCGGCACCAGGTTGCCGGTCGCCACCACCGAGGCCAGCCCCAGCGCCGCGAGGAACCCGGCACCGGCCGCCCACGCCGCCCAGCTCCGTGGCCGGGCGGCCGGGGCGCCGGGCAGGGTGCGGGCCAGCCGGCCCACGAACAGCTCTCCCAACGGCACGCACAGCGCGGCGAACAGAACCGTGCGCAGCAGGGCGATGCCGCCGACGCCGGGCGCCGCGGACTCGCCGGTGCCGCGCAGCGCGGCGGACGGCCCGAGCAGCGGGATCAGCGCGCCCAGGGCCACCAGGAGCAGTACGGCGACGGCCCCGCCGGTCCCGGCCCGCCGGGCGGGGCGGTCCGTGCCGTGGTCCTCGGCGGTGGGTCGTATCAAGGTCACCTCAAGATCGTCATCAGGGGAGCGAACGGGGGGACGGGACCGGGCGAGTGTCCCGCCGGTCACTCCCAGCGCGCGGGGTCGGACCCCCACGGCCCGGGCGGGCGAGCCCAGTCGCCGGGCCCGCCCTCGAAGGCCACCGGCGGCAGCGCGTACCGCAGCCGGCCGAGCGCGCTGTCCCGCTCGGCGAGCCAGGGACCGGCGCCGTCGTACCCGGCGTCTTCGTGTCCGGCGTCGTCATGTCCGGAGCCCACCGCGCCCTCGTCGGCCGTCACCTCGTCGGCCGTCACCTCGTCCGTCAGCCACCGCGCCGTGCGCGCCAGTGCCACCCGGACGACCCGGCCGGTCCCGTCGTACGACCGCTCCGTGAGCGCGCGCAGGACGCCCGCCGCGAGCAGGTGTCCGGAGCCGTGGTCCAGGACCTGCGCGGGCAGCGCGCCGGGCCGGTCCGGCGCGCCCTCGGCGACCGCGATGCCCGTGGCGGCCTGCACCAGGCTGTCGAAGCCGCGCCGCCCGCCCCACGGCCCGTGCGGCCCCCACGCCGACAGCTGGGCCACCACGAGTCCGGGCCGCCGCTCGGCCAGCGCCTCGGGGGAGAGCCCGAACCGGTCCAGCGCGCCCGGCCGGTAGCCGGTGACGACCACGTCGGCCGCCGCCAGCAGTTCCTCGAAGGCACGCCGGTCGGCCGCGAGGTCGAGGAGCGCGGACCGCTTGCCGAAGCCGGTGTCGGTGTGCGCGTCGAGGAGTTCGGGAAGGGCCGGCGGGTCCAGGCGCAGCACGTCCGCGCCGAGCAGGGCGAGGGTACGGGTGGCCACCGGCCCGGCCAGGACCCGGGACAGGTCCAGCACCCGCAGCCCGGCGCACGGCAGCAGGGGAGCGCCCTCCAGCGGCGCGAGCACGCGCGCGTGGGCGGTGCCGAGGCGACCGTGCTCGACGAGCGGCAGGCGTGCCACGGCCGCCGCCTGCGGGTGCCCGGCCCACTCCTCGGGCGTCCGCACGGCGAAGGCGAGACCGCCCGCGGCGTGGACGGCGTCCTCCACCTCCAGGGCGGTCCGCCCGGCCAGCGCCGCCGCCACACCGTCCGCCCCGACCCCCAGCGCGGACAGCAACCGCTGCTCGTGGTGCGGGTAGTTGGCGTGGGTGCGCACCCAGCCGTCCGCCGTGCGCCAGAACCGCGACAGCGGCGCGAAGCCGACCGGCGCGCGCCCGTCGACGAGGAGATGGCGTTCGCTGGTGAACGCGGTGGCGACCGCCCCGTCGTCCACCCGCACCGCGGGCACCCGGTCGAGCCCGGCCCGCCGCGCCGCCAGCTCGGCGGAGGCCAGCGCGCACACGGCCGCGCAGGCCCGGGCCGCCTCGCGCACCGGCAGCCTGGCCGCCGGCGCGCCCGGCCGGTTCGTCACGGAGATCCTGCCGACCAGGTCGGGGTCCCCGCCGATCGCGGACCACGCGGAGGAGATGTTCTTCATGGATGAACTATGCCGGGCCGCGCGGAACACCGCGCGGCCCGGCATCGGGAAAGACCCCGGGGAGAGCTACTTCACCGCGTCCAGCGCGTTGACGATGCCGAAGCCGTAGAAGCCGTTGACGCGCTTGGCGCCCTCGCACACGGCGTCCTGGTCCCCGTCGCCGTCCTGGTCGTAGGAGGCGGGGCAGCCCGGGTTGTCGGCCTGCGCCTTCAGCAGCGCCTGGAGCTGCGCCGGGGTGGCGTACGGGTGCTCGGACTTCAGCAGCGCGGCGACACCCGCGGCGTGCGGCGACGCCATCGAGGTGCCCTGGAGGAAGCCGTACTGGTTGTTCGGCATCGTGGACAAGATGCGGCCGTTCTTCGACGGCGTGTCCGGGATCTGGTAGAGCCGGTCACCGCCCGGCGCCGCCACGTCCACGACACCCTTGCCGTACGAGGAGTAGTACGACTTGAGGTTGTTCACGCCCGTCGCGCTGACCGTGACGATGCCCGGCAGCTGGGTCGGCACGTCGAAGCACTCGTGCGGGTCGATGGTGCGCTCGACCGGCGTGGAGTCGTCGGGGCTGGAGTCGTCGACGATGGCGTCGGAGTCCAGGTCGTGGTTGGAGTTGCCCGCCGACGCCAGGTGCAGCGTGCCCTTCTTCTGCGCGTACAGCTGCGCCCGGTTGACCGCGTCGACGATGGCCCGCTGGTCGGGGTCGTCCATGCAGTTGTAGAGCCACGGGTCGACGTAGTAGCTGTTGTTCGTGATCTCGACGCCGTGGTCGGCGGCGAACACGAACGCGCAGACGACGCTCTCCGGGTAGAACAGCCCGTTGTCCGGGTCGCTCACCTTGATGCCGGACACCTTCACGCCGGGCGCCACACCGGCGACACCGACGCCGTTGCGGGCGGCGGCGATCTCACCGGCCACATGGGTGCCGTGGTAGTCGCCGGCGGTGTACGGCCGCCAGGCGCCCTCGCTGGTGTCCGCGACGCCGCCGACGCAGTTGGCGGACTGCGAGGCGGAGAAGTTCGGGGCCAGGTCCGGGTGGGTGTCGTCGACGCCGGTGTCGATGACGGCGACGGTGACCTTCTCGCTGCCGGGGTTGATCTGCGCGGCCTTGTCGGCGCCGATGGCCCGCAGGTCCCACTGGTCGGCCTCCAGCGGCTCACTGCCCGCCGTGGCCGCCGAGGCCGCCTCCACCTTCGCGGCCTCCGCGGCCGTCAGGTAGTCGGCCGCGCCCTGGTCCGTGGTGCCCTGGGCGACCAGCGGCGCGGTGCGCGTGGCACCCGCCGACTGCACGCCCCGGACGGTGCGTATCTGCTTGGCGAAGTCGGCGTTCGCCGAGTGCACGACGATCACGCCGATCTTCTCGTACGTCGTCACGACGGTGCCGCCGGCCGCGGCGACGGCCTTCTCGACCGCCGCGATCGTGTGCTTGTCCACCTTGGTGTTCACGACGTACGCCAGCTCGGGCGCGTCCGCCGCCTGCGCGGCGGCGTCCAGGCGCGGCGCGGCCGAGGCGGTCGCGGGCAGGAAGCCGAGCGAGGCGGTCAACGACAGCACGACGGGCACGGCGAGTGCGAGTCGGCGTCTGGAGCGCAGATGAGCCATGGGGTCTCCACATCATCCCGAAACGAAACCGGCCCGAGACACAGGTGGCGCTCGGGCAGGTGCATGACGATGGTGCAGAGGGACGCTATCCCCCGAACTCGCTGGCCAGCAATGCGTAACCGCGATGACTTCACAGATTTACGGCGATCGGCGTTGAACCGCTTCCCGGACGGCGCCGTGACGTTGGACAGAAGGCCCGGGCACCAGCGGGCCCCCTGTCGGATCACGCCGGGGGCCACTAACATCGCCGCCCGTTCCTGTGATCCAGATCACCCATGTCGCAATCCGCACCGCGAGGAGACTCCGTGGCCACCGACGCACCGCCCCCACCGAAGACGGAACACCGGCTCCCGTCCAGCGAGGAGTTCACCAGGGTGCAGGAGAGTGCGGAGTTCGGTGAACTGCGCCGCTCCTACCGCTCCTTCGCCTTCCCGCTGACCGTCGCCTTCATCATCTGGTACCTGCTGTACGTCCTGCTCTCCAACTACGCGGGCGACTTCATGGGCACCAAGCTGTTCGGCAACATCAACGTGGCCCTCGCCCTCGGCCTCGCCCAGTTCCTCACCACGTTCCTCATCGCCTGGTGGTACGCGCGGCACGCCGCCGCCAAGCTCGACCCCAAGGCCGAGGCCATCAAGTCCCGCATGGAGGCCGCCGAATGAACACCGCCGCGATCACCCTCGCCGCCGGTGAGGCGAGCGAGCACCGCGGGCTGATCATCAGCCTCTTCGCGGTCTTCGTGCTCGGCACCCTGGTCATCACCATCTGGGCCGGCCGGCAGACCAAGGACGCCGCCGACTTCTACGCCGGCGGACGCCAGTTCACCGGCTTCCAGAACGGCCTCGCCGTCTCCGGCGACTACATGTCCGCCGCGTCCTTCCTCGGCATCGCCGGCGCCATCGCCCTCTTCGGCTACGACGGCTTCCTGTACTCCATCGGCTTCCTGGTCGCCTGGCTCGTCGCCCTGCTGCTCGTCGCCGAACCGCTGCGCAACTCCGGCCGCTACACCATGGGCGACGTGCTCGCCTACCGGATGCGCCAGCGCCCGGTCCGCACCGCCGCCGGCACCTCCACCATCGTCGTGTCGATCTTCTACCTGCTGGCCCAGATGGCGGGTGCGGGCGTCCTCGTCTCGCTGCTGCTCGGCATCACCAGCGACGGCGGCAAGATCGGCATCGTCGCCCTGGTCGGCATCCTGATGATCGTGTACGTCAGCATCGGCGGCATGAAGGGCACCACCTGGGTGCAGATGGTCAAGGCCGTCCTGCTGATCGCGGGCGCCCTGCTGCTCACCTTCCTGGTCCTGCTGAAGTTCGACTTCAACATCTCCGACCTGCTCGGCACCGCCGCCGAGAACAGCGGCCAGGGCGCCGCCTTCCTGGAGCCCGGCCTCAAGTACGGCGCCACCGGCACCACCAAGCTCGACTTCATCTCGCTCGGCATCGCCCTGGTGCTCGGCACCGCCGGCCTGCCGCACATCCTGATCCGCTTCTACACCGTCCCCACCGCCCAGGCCGCCCGCAAGTCCGTGATCTGGGCGATCGGCCTGATCGGCGCCTTCTACCTGATGACCCTCGCCCTCGGCTTCGGCGCCGCCGCGCTGATCAGCCCCGAGGAGATCACCAGCTCCAACAAGGCCGGCAACACTGCCGCCCCGCTGCTCGCCCTGCACCTGGGCGGCGTCGACTCCAGCTGGGGCGCGATCCTGCTCGCCACCATCTCGGCGGTCGCCTTCGCCACCATCCTCGCGGTCGTCGCCGGCCTCACCCTGGCCTCGTCCTCGTCGTTCGCCCACGACATCTACGCCAACGTCATCAAGAAGGGCACGGCCACCGAGAAGCAGGAGATCAGCGCCGCCCGCTGGGCCACCGTCGGCATCGGCGCGGTCTCCATCGTGCTCGGCGCCCTCGCCCGCGACCTGAACGTCGCCGGCCTGGTCGCCCTGGCCTTCGCGGTCGCCGCCTCCGCCAACCTGCCGACCATCCTCTACAGCCTGTTCTGGAAGCGCTTCACCACCCAGGGCGCCCTGTGGTCGATCTACGGCGGCCTGGTCACCGCGGTCGGCCTGGTGCTGTTCTCGCCGGTCGTCTCCGGCAAGCCCACCTCGATGTTCCCCGACGTGGACTTCCACTTCTTCCCGCTGGAGAACCCGGGCATCATCTCGATCCCGGTCGGCTTCCTGCTGGGCGTCATCGGCACCCTGCTGTCGAAGGAGGAGCCCGACAAGGCCAAGTACGCCGAGCTGGAGGTCCGCTCCCTCACCGGCACCGGCGCGCACTGATCCCGCCGCCACCGGGGGCCGCGTCGTAGAGACCTACCACGCGGCCCCGTCCCACCTCGTGGGATCGGGCCCTGTCGTTGTCGGCGCCGTCACGTAGGCTCACTGGTGACGAAAGATGTGTGGTCCGTGACGAGGGAGGGGGCCCACGTGCTCATCGACACCTACGGCCGGGTGGCCACCGACCTTCGGGTCTCGCTGACCGACCGCTGCAACCTGCGCTGCACCTACTGCATGCCCGAGGAAGGCCTGCAGTGGCTCGCCAAGCCCGATCTGCTCACGGACGACGAGATCGTCCGCCTCATCGACATCGCGGTCACCTCGCTCGGCATACGAGAGGTCCGCTTCACCGGCGGTGAGCCCCTGCTCCGTCCCGGCCTGGTCGGCATCGTGGAGCGCGTCGCCGCCCTGGCCCCGCGCCCCCAGATGTCGCTGACCACCAACGGCATCGGCCTCAAGCGCACCGCCGCCGCCCTCAAGGCCGCCGGCCTGGACCGGGTCAACGTCTCCCTGGACACCCTGCGCCCCGACGTCTTCAAGACCCTCACCCGCCGCGACCGCCACAAGGACGTCCTCGAAGGCCTGCACGCCGCCCGCGAGGCCGGTCTCACCCCGGTCAAGGTCAACTCGGTGCTGATGCCCGGCCTCAACGACGACGAGGCTCCCGATCTCCTCGCCTGGGCCGTCGAGCACGACTACGAACTGCGGTTCATCGAGCAGATGCCGCTGGACGCCCAGCACGGCTGGAAGCGCGACGGCATGATCACCGCGGGCGACATCCTCGCCTCGCTGCGCACCCGCTTCGAGCTGACCGCCGAGGGCGAGCAGGCCCGTGGCTCCGCCCCGGCCGAACGCTGGCTGGTCGACGGCGGCCCGCACCGGGTCGGCGTCATCGCCTCGGTCACCCGCCCGTTCTGCTCGGCCTGCGACCGCACCCGCCTCACCGCCGACGGCCAGGTCCGCACCTGTCTGTTCGCCACCGAGGAGACCGACCTCAGGGCCGCCCTGCGCTCCGGCGCCCCCGACGAAGAGGTCGCGCGCCTCTGGCGGCTGGCGATGTGGGGCAAGAAGGCGGGCGCGGGCCTCGACGACCCGACGTTCGTCCAGCCCGACCGCCCGATGTCGGCCATCGGAGGCTGACCCGCGGGGCGGGGCCGACCCGCGGGGCCACGGCCCTCGTCAGCCCTCCGCGTGCTCCCATTCCTTCAGCAGCACGACGTCCTTCAGGAAACCGCGTACCCCGAGGAACTGCGACAGATGCTCGCGGTGCTCCTCGCACGCGAGCCAGGTCTTGCGCCGCTCCGGCGTGTGGATCTTCGGGTTGTTCCAGGCCAGCACCCACACGGCGGCGTCCCGGCAGCCCTTGGCGGAACAGATCGGGGAGGTCTCGTCACTCACTGCTTCGTCTCACCAGCGCACAGAAAAAGCGACGCCGAGCAGCCACGGGGGGAGCTGCCCGGCGTCGGTCCATCGCTCCGACGGGGGATGCGGAGCGCGTACGAAGTATGTCACGGGTAACCGGTTGCCGGGCACCGGGACAACACTATTGATCTGAGCTTTTCTTGAGCTTGGAGCGGCCCGCCGACCGGGTCAGTTCCCGCGTTCAGCCCGTGGCCCGGCCGCCGGATCAGCCGCGGCGCCCTCCGGCGCGGATTCCGCCGTGCCCTCCGCCGACGACGGTCCGATCATGGTCCGCGGCGGCATCGCCACGAACGTCGACGGCAGCGACGGCGCGTTCTCCCGGCCGGCGTTCGCGACCACCACCGCGATGTAGGGCAGCACCGCGCCGAGCACCAGGGCCACGATCGCGACATGCCGTTCCACGTTCCAGAGCACCGCGGCCAGGATCACCGACAGAGTCCGGACGCTCATCGAGATGACGTACCGGCGCTGCCGCCCGCGCACGTCGTCCTGAAGGCTCTGCCGGGCTCCGGTGATCCGGAACACCTGGGCGCCGCCACCATCCCCTTGCTTCCGCATCACATTCCACCATCCGCCCGCATCGGACTCTCCCGGCCCGTTCCCACGTCCGCCGCACCGGTCGGGACGCCAGGGCCCGGACAGCTCAACGGTACGCCGCGCCTGCGCCGCCCACGAGACCGGGGCACCCCACGGCCTGCGTGAACGCCGTCACCCGTGCACCGTACGGCCGCGCCCGACGTGCGCCGTACGGGGTACGGGCCGAGACTGGCCGTACAGCTCACGTCGAGCCGACGAGGAGGAAACCATGGGCTGGTTGTGGGCGATCATCGTGGGATTCGTGCTGGGCCTGATCGCCAAGGCGATCATCCCGGGCAAACAGCACAGTCCCCTCTGGCTGGTCACCATCTTCGGCATGCTCGGCGCGATCGCCGGCAACGCCATAGCGCGAGGCTTCGGCGTCGAGGAGACCTCGGGCATCGACTGGAGCCGGCACATCTTCCAGCTCGTCGCCGCGATCGTCATCGTGGCCGTCGGCGACATGGCCTACATGGCCACCTTCGGCAAGCGAAGGCACCGCGTCTGACAATGAGCGCACCCGAAGGGGGCGCGGGGAACTGCGCGACCGGCCACGACGAACCCGCGGCCGAACAGAACCCCGCGCCCCGACGGCGCAAACCCGGGCGCACCCGGCGGAGCGCTACGCGCTGACGACCTCGACCGCCGCCAGGTTCTTCTTGCCCCGCCGCAGCACGAGCCAGCGCCCGTGCAGCAGCTCCTCCTTCGCCGGCACGGCGTCCTCCGCGGCGACCTTCACGTTGTTCACGTACGCGCCGCCCTCCTTCACCGTGCGCCGCGCCGCGGACTTGCTGGCGACCAGGCCGACCTCGGCGAACAGGTCGACGACCGGACCCAGCTCGGTGACCTGGATGTGCGGCACCTCGGACAGCGCCGCCGCCAGCGTCCGCTCGTCCAGCGCGGTCAACTCGCCCTGGCCGAACAGCGCCTTCGACGCGGCGATCACCGCGGCCGTCTGGTCGGCCCCGTGCACCAGCGTCGTCAGCTCCTCGGCGAGCGCCCGCTGCGCGGCCCGCGCCTGCGGCCGCTCCTCGGTCTGCCGCTCCAGCTCCTCCAGCTCCTCTCGGGACTTGAAGGACAGGATCCGCAGGTAGCGGGTGATGTCCCGGTCGTCCACGTTCAGCCAGAACTGGTAGAACGCGTACGGCGTGGTCATCTCCGGGTCGAGCCAGACGGCGCCGCCCTCGGTCTTGCCGAACTTGGTGCCGTCCGCCTTGGTCATCAGCGGAGTGGCCAGGGCGTGCGCCTCGGCGCCCGGCTCCAGCCGGTGGATCAGGTCCAGGCCGGCCGTGAGGTTGCCCCACTGGTCGCTGCCGCCCTGCTGGAGCGTGCAGCCGTAGCGCCGGTAGAGCTGGAGGAAGTCCATGCCCTGGAGGATCTGGTAGCTGAACTCCGTGTAGCTGATGCCCTCGGAGGACTCCAGACGGCGGGCGACCGAGTCCTTGGTCAGCATCTTGTTGACGCGGAAGTGCTTGCCGATGTCCCGCAGGAACTCGATCGCCGACAGGCCCTCGGTCCAGTCGAGGTTGTTGACCATCACGGCCGCGTTCTCGCCCTCGAAGGACAGGAACGGCTCGATCTGGGCGCGCAGCTTGCCGACCCAGCCGGCGACCGTCTCCGGGTCGTTCAGCGTGCGCTCGGCCGTCGGGCGCGGGTCGCCGATCAGGCCGGTGGCGCCGCCGACCAGCGCCAGCGGCCGGTGCCCGGCCTGCTGGAGCCGGCGCACGGTGAGCACCTGCACCAGGTGCCCGACGTGCAGCGACGGCGCGGTCGGGTCGAAGCCGCAATAGAACGTGACGGGACCGTCCGCGAGCGCCTTGCGCAAAGCGTCCTCGTCAGTGGACAGGGCGAACAGCCCACGCCACTTCAGCTCGTCGACGATGTCCGTCACGGTTCTCGTATCTCCTTGGATGATCTTCGGCAGGTCTTCGGACGATCCTGGCGCGGTCGGGCGACCGCCGCCTACGAGGTTATACGCCCCGGCTGACAGAGCTCATATTGAAATCGGGCACCCGCAGCGGCGGCATCGCGGCCCTGGTGAACCAGTCGCTCCACTCCCGGGGCAGCGTCTTCTCGGTGCGCCCGGCCTCCGTGGCCCGGCCCAGCAGACCGACCGGCGACTCGTTGAACCGGAAGTTGTTCACCTCGCCGGTCACCTCGCCGTTCTCCACCAGGTACACGCCGTCCCGGGTCAGCCCGGTGAGCAGCAGCGTCGCCGGGTCGACCTCGCGGATGTACCACAGGCAGGTCAGCAGCAGCCCGCGCTCGGTGGCGGCCACCATCTCGTCCAGCGAGCGGTCGTCGCCGCCGTCCAGGATCAGGTTGTCGATGCTCGGCGACACCGGCAGCCCGGTGAGGTCCGCGCTGTGCCGGCTGGTGATCAGGTGCTTCAGCTCGCCCTGGCCGATCCACTCGGTGGCCCGCAGCGGCAGCCCGTTGTCGAACACCGAGGAGTCGCCGCCGGAGGAGTGCGCGAGCACGAACGGCGCGGACTGCAGGCCCGGCTCGTTCGGATCGCTGCGCAGGGTCAGCGGCAGCTCGCTGAGCCGCTCGCCGACGCGGGTGCCGCCGCCGGGCCGGGAGAACACCGTGCGGCCCTCCTCGGCGTCCCGGCCCGAGGCGGACCACATCTGGTAGATCAGCAGGTCCGCGACCGCGGTCGGCGGCAGCAGCGTCTCGTACCGCCCGGCGGGCAGCTCGACGCGGCGCTCGGCCCAGCCGAGGCGTACCGCCAGCTCCGCGTCGAGCGCTGCCGGGTCGACGTCCTTGAAGTCCCGCGTGGAGCGCCCGGCCCACGCCGAGCGGGTGCGGTCGGGCGACTTGGCGTTCAGCTCCAGCGTCCCGTTGGGCTGGTCGTGACGCAGCCGCAGGCCCGTCGACGTACCCAGGTAGCTGCTGGTCAGCTCGTGGTTGGCGAAGCCGTACAGCTCCCGGCCGCCCGAGCGGGCGCGGGCGAACGCCTCGCCGAGGGCGGGCGCGAAGTCGGCGAACACGGCCGAGGAGGTCTCGGCGGGCCGGTCGGTGAAGTCGGGGGAGGCGGGCACGTCCGTGACCAGCGGCCGGGCGTCCTCGGCGGGCGCGGCACCGCGCGCGGCGGCCTCCGCGGCCCGGACCAGCGGCTCCAGCTCGGCCGCGGTGACGGCGGACCGGGACACCACGCCGGAGGCCGTGCCCTCCTTGCCGTCGACGGTCGCGATCACGGTGAGGGTGCGCCCGCGCGTGACGCCGTTGGTGGTGAGCGCGTTGCCCGCCCAGCGCAGATTGGCGGTGGAGTGCTCGTCGGCGATCACCACGCACCCGTCGGCCCGGGACAGCTCCAGGGCCCGCTCGACGATCTCGTGCGGCTTGTTCACGGGGGCGCTCATCGACCGGCCTCCTGCGTCGTGTTGAGGATGTTGACGCCCCGGAACAGGGCGGACGGGCAGCCGTGGGAGACGGCGGCGACCTGGCCCGGCTGGGCCTTGCCGCAGTTGAAGGCGCCGCCCAGGACATAGGTCTGCGGGCCGCCGACCGCGGCCATCGAACCCCAGAAGTCGGTGGTGGTCGCCTGGTAGGCGACGTCCCGGAGCTGCCCGGTGATCCGCCCGTTCTCGATCTTGAAGAACCGCTGTCCGGTGAACTGGAAGTTGTACCGCTGCATGTCGATGGACCAGGACCGGTCCCCGACGACGTAGACGCCCCGCTCGACGCCGCCGATCAGGTCCTCGGTCGACATCCCGGCGGGATCCGGCCGCAGCGACACATTGGCCATCCGCTGCACCGGGACATGCCCGGGGGAGTCGGCGAAGGCGCACCCGTTGGACCGCTCGAACCCGGTCAGCCTCGCGATCCTGCGGTCCAGCTGGTAGCCGACGAGCGTGCCGTCCTTCACCAGGTCCCAGGACTGCGCCTCGACGCCCTCGTCGTCGTACCCGACCGTCGCCAGGCCGTGCTCGGCGGTGCGGTCGCCGGTGACGTTCATCAGCTCCGACCCGTAGCGCAACTTGCCGAGCTGGTCGAAGGTGGCGAAGGAGGTGCCCGCGTACGCGGCCTCGTAGCCCAGCGCGCGGTCCAGCTCGGTGGCGTGGCCGATGGACTCGTGGATGGTCAGCCACAGGTTGGACGGGTCCACGACCAGGTCGTACAGTCCCGGCTCCACGCTCGGCGCCCGCATCTTCTGCGCCAGCAGCTCCGGCATCTCGGCCAGCTCGGCGTCCCAGTCCCAGCCGGTGCCGGTCAGGTACTCCCAGCCCCGCCCGACCGGCGGCGCCAGGGTGCGCATCGAATCGAACTCGCCGCTGGACTCGTCCACCGACACCGCGGTCAGCTGCGGATGCAGCCGCACCCGCTGCTGGGTGGTCACGGTCCCGGCCGTGTCGGCGTAGAACTTGTTCTCGTGCACGGTGAGCAGCGAGGCGTCGACGTGGTCCACCCCGTCCGCCGCCAGCAGCCGCCGGCTCCACTCGGCCAGCAGCCCCGCCTTCTCCTCGTCGGGCACCGTGAACGGATCGATCTCGTACGACGAGATCCACGTCCTCTCCGCATGCACCGGCTCGTGGGCCAGCTCCACACGCTCGTCCGCCCCGGCGGCCTTGATGACCTGCGCGGACAGCTTGGCCATCGCCACCGCCTGGCCCGCCACCCGGGCCGCCGCGTCCATGCTCAGATCCACCCCGGACGCGAACCCCCACGTGCCGCCGTGCACCACCCGGACCGCGTACCCGAGGTCGGTGGTGTCCGAGGACCCGGACGGCTTGCCGTCCCGCAGCCGCCAGGACGCGCTGCGCACCCGCTCGAACCGGAAGTCCGCGTGCTCCGCCCCCAGCGCCCGGGCCCGCGCCAGCGCGGCGTCGGCCAGGGCGCGTAGCGGAAGCGCCGTGAAGGCTTCGTCGATGGTATGAGGCACCGAGGTCTCCCTGCTGTCGTCACCTGTCGGCTCCGATCATGTCGCGCCCGCGGGGTCGCGGACCACACGTTTGCGCCGGGCGTCGGCGGCTTTCTGTAGGGACTCGACAGTGAGTCCCCTGCGCCACTGTCGGTGCCCGAATGTCCGAGGCCGGGAGGCGACCGATAGGTTTTCGGGGAAGCCGCCTGTCGTCGCCGCCTGTAGTCCAGGTGCTCGGGCGGCGGTATCAGACCGCTATCGAAAGGGTGATCCGTTGAGCCGCTCGGTTCTCGTCACCGGAGGCAACCGGGGCATCGGCCTCGCCATCGCCCGCGCGTTCGCCGACGCCGGCGACAAGGTCGCGATCACGTACCGTTCGGGCGAGCCGCCGGCCGCCCTCACGGAGCTGGGCGTCCTCGCCGTCAAGTGCGACATCACCGACGCCGAGCAGGTGGAGCAGGCCTACAAGGAGATCGAGGCCGAGCACGGTCCGGTCGAGGTGCTGGTGGCCAACGCCGGCATCACCAAGGACCAGCTGCTGATGCGGATGTCCGAGGAGGACTTCACCTCGGTCATCGACACCAACCTCACCGGCACCTTCCGGGTCGTCAAGCGCGCCAACCGCGGCATGCTGCGCGCCAAGAAGGGCCGCGTCGTCCTCATCTCGTCGGTCGTCGGCCTGCTCGGCTCCGCGGGCCAGGCGAACTACGCCGCCTCCAAGGCCGCCCTGGTCGGCTTCGCGCGCTCCCTCGCCCGTGAGCTGGGGTCGCGCAACCTCACCTTCAACGTCGTCGCGCCCGGCTTCGTCGACACCGACATGACCAAGGCGCTCACCGACGAGCAGCGCGACAGCATCGTGTCGCAGGTCCCGCTCGGCCGGTACGCGCAGCCGGAGGAGATCGCCGCGACGGTGCGGTTCCTC
Source organism: Streptomyces sp. NPDC001532 (assembly GCF_040298625.1). Lineage (NCBI taxonomy): Bacteria > Bacillati > Actinomycetota > Actinomycetes > Kitasatosporales > Streptomycetaceae > Streptomyces > Streptomyces sp. NPDC001532. The sequence continues at coordinate 23,982 of NZ_JBEPAL010000037.1, read as the reverse complement.
GCCTCGGACGACGCCTCGTACATCACTGGAGCCGTCATCCCCGTTGACGGCGGACTGGGAATGGGTCACTGATCACCATGAGCGGAATCCTCGACGGCAAGCGCGTCCTGATCACCGGTGTGCTGATGGAGTCCTCCATCGCCTTCCACACCGCCAAGCTGGCCCAGGAGCAGGGCGCCGAGATCATCCTGACCGCGTTCCCGCGGCCCACCCTGACCGAGCGCATCGCCAAGAAGCTGCCGAAGCCCACCAAGGTCATCGAGCTCGACGTCACCAACGACGAGCATCTGGGCCGCCTGGCCGACATCGTCGGCGAGGAGCTGGGCGGCCTGGACGGCGTCGTCCACTCCATCGGCTTCGCCCCGCAGGACGCCCTCGGCGGCAACTTCCTCAACACGCCGTTCGAGTCGGTCGCCACGGCCATGCACGTCTCGGCTTACTCCCTGAAGTCGCTCACCATGGCCTGCCTGCCGCTGATGCAGAACGGCGGCTCGGTCGTCGGCCTCACCTTCGACGCCCAGTACGCCTGGCCGCAGTACGACTGGATGGGCCCGGCCAAGGCCGCCCTGGAGGCCACCAGCCGCTACATGGCGCGTGACCTGGGCAAGCAGAACATCCGCTGCAACCTCATCTCGGCCGGCCCGATCGGCTCCATGGCCGCCAAGTCCATTCCGGGCTTCAGCGAGCTGGCCTCCGTCTGGGACAGCCGCTCCCCGCTGGAGTGGGACCTGAAGGACCCCGAGCCGGCCGGCCGCGGTGTCGTCGCCCTGCTCAGCGACTGGTTCCCGAAGACCACCGGCGAGATCATCCACGTCGACGGCGGCCTGCACGCCATCGGCGCCTGATCCGCTCCTGGGCGACCGCGTACGACCCGTACGTGACCGACGCCCCGTCCCCCGCACCGCGCGAGGGGCGGGGCGTCGCCCGTTCGGCCTACCCGGCCGGGCGGGGCCGGCCGACCTGCGGGCACTCTGGAGTACGCGTCCACCTCACGCGTCCCTCCCCAGCACGGCCGAGGAGGTCCCCTTGTGCGCCTGTTCCGCTGCCTGGCCTCAGTGACCGCCGCCCTCGCCCTGGTGCTGACCCTCGCGTACGAGGCGATGCCCCACGCGCGCGTGCAAGCGGCTTCCTCCGACCCGCCCGAGCCGTTCGGCGCCGAGTGCCGCACCCGGATCCGCGGCTCCGAGGTGACCGCCCTCTGCCACAACCCCTACGTCGACACCGACCGCGTACGGCTGCACATCGAGTGCGACCGGTGGTGGGACCTGGACACCGACAGCGCCCCCGTCGACGCCGGACCGGCCGAGACCGTACGGCTGACCGGCCGCTGCTGGATGGAGGTCCGCGCGGTGTGGGTCAGCCACCAGAACCGGGGGAGCTGAACCGGCCAGGACGGCACAGGAACGGATAGCCCGCCGCCTCCGTCCCGGCCGTCTCCGCGTCCCCCGCGCGGATGGCGTCCACCAGCCGCGCGTGGTCCATGTACGTGTCCGGGGTCAGCTCCTCGCCCACGTCCTCGCGCAGCCAGTCCCGCAGCACCTCGCCCAGGTCCGCGTACATCGCGGTCATGACGTCGTTGTGGGAGGCGGCCACCACGGCCAGGTGGAAGGTCGCGTCCGCGGTCACGAAGGTCTCCGCGTCGCCCGTCTCCCAGGCCTCCTCACGCCGCACCAGCAGCGCGTCCAGCTGCTTGAGGTCCTTCTCGGTGCGCCGCTCGGCGGCCAGCTTGGCGGCGGCCGACTCCAGGGTGGAACGCAGCTCCGCGATGTGCCGGGGGTCGGCGCCCGCGAAGCGGCGGTGCATCACGCCGGCCAGCTCGCTGGTCGCCACCACATAGGTGCCGGAGCCCTGGCGGATGTCCAGCAGGCCGTTGTGCGCCAGCGCCCGGACCGCCTCGCGGACCGTGTTGCGGGCGACGCCCAGCTGCTCGACCAGCTCGGGCTCCGTGGGGATCCGCGAACCGACCGGCCATTCGCCCGAGGTGATCTGGTTGCGCAGCTCGGCGATGACCTGCTCGGACAGCGCCGAACGGCGGGGGTGGCTCAAAGGCATGGCACACCTTCGCACGGGACGGGCGGCCACGGACGCCAGGGGCGCCGGGAGTGCCGGGTGCAGTGGAGGCGGCACGGACGCCGAGGACGCCGGATGAGTGGACAACCAATCATCCCATGATTCTATGATGGGCCGCATGGCTCGCGAGGAAACACGGACACGGACGAGGACACGGACGGGGACACGGACAGGGAACGCCCCGAAGGTTTCGGACGCCCACCAGGTACCCGGATCGGCCCCGGCCGGCACCGGCGGACCGGCACACAGTGGCATCACGCGCGCGTGGACCGTACGCCTGGTGGTCGTCGGCATCATGCTGTCCGCCGTCAACCTCCGCCCCGCCATCACCAGCCTCGGCGCCCTCCTGGAGGAGGTCCGCGACGGCCTCGGCATGAGCGGCAGCGTCGCCGGACTGCTCACCTCCGTGCCCCCGCTCTGCTTCGCCGTCTTCGGCGTCATGGCGCCCCGCCTGGCCCGCCGCTTCGGCCCCGTCGCCGTCGTGTGCGCCGGCATGGCCGCCATCACCATCGGCCTGCTGATCAGGCCGTACACCGGCGGCGTGGCCGGCTTCCTGGCCGCCAGCGCGCTCGCCCTGATGGGCATCGCGGTCAGCAACGTGCTGATGCCGGTCATCGTCAAGCGCTGGTTCCCGGACCGCGTCGGCACCATGACCGGCGCCTACTCCATGGCCCTCGCCCTGGGCACCTCCACCGCGGCCGCCGCCACCGTGCCGATGACCGACGCGCTCGGCGGCGACTGGCAGTCCGGCCTCGCGGTGTGGGCCGCCCTCGCCGCGGCCGCCGTCCTGCCGTGGCTGCCGGTGCTCCGGGACCGGGGCGGCTCCTCGGGGACCGCACCGGGCGAGACCGACGCCGAGGCGGGGCGAGGGATGCGCGAGGACCAGGCGGCTCCGCTGCGGATCACCCGCAGCCGCACCGCGTGGGCGCTGGCCGTCTTCTTCGGGCTCCAGGCCACCGCCGCGTACATCACGATGGGCTGGATGGCGCAGATCTTCCGCGACGCCGGCGTCTCCGCCGGTACGGCCGGTCTGCTGCTGGCCGTCACCATGGTGATGGGCGTCCCGCTGGCCTTCGTCATCCCGCGCCTGGCCACCCGGCTGCCCCACCAAGGGCCCATCGTGCTCGCCCTCGGCGTCTGCGGCCTCGCCGGCTACGCGGGGCTCCACCTCGCCCCGGCCGGCGGCGCCTGGGCCTGGGCCGTGCTGCTCGGCGTCTCGAACTGCGCCTTCCCGCTGGCCCTGACCATGGTCGGCATGCGCGCCCGCTCCGGCTCGGGCGTGGCCCAGCTGTCCGCCTTCGCGCAGAGCACCGGCTACCTGATCTCCATCCCCGGCCCGCTCCTGGTGGGCGTGCTCTACCAGCACAGCGGCGGCTGGGGTCAGCCGATCGCCCTGATGATCGCCCTGATGATCCCGCAGATGGCCGTCGGCTGGCTGGCGGGCCGCGACCGCACGGTGGAGGACGAGGCGGCGGCAGGCTGAGCCCGGAGGTTCGGCGCAGGGGCCCGGGCGGGACAGGACCGGCCTAGGCGGGGCGGGACACCGGGCGGGGCAGGAGGCTGGCGGGGCGGGGCCCCGGCGGGGCAGGACCCTGGCGGGGCAGGACCCCCGGCGGGGCGGGCGCGGGAGGCGGGTGCGAGACTTGCGCCATGCCAGCGCTCGACCCGAACCCCCAGAACGGCCAGAAGAAGCTGCTGATCATCTTCGGCTCGTTCTTCGCCATCTTCTTGATCATCGCCGTCATCGCAACGATCGCCGCGCCATAGTCCGCGAGCCGCGAGCCGCGAGCCGCGGGCCGCGGGCCACGTGGGCCGCGGGCCGGCTGTGGCCGGCCGTGGGCCATGCGCCGCAGGCGGTGAGCCGCCATGTCCCGGGGACCATGGGCTGTGCAGGACGTAGGCCGCGTAGGCCGTGGGGGCATACGCCATTGGCCGTCCCGTGTCGGTGGGGCTAGCCCCACCATCCCCTAGGGGGTGAGGCTCAGGGTCAAGTGGGTGGATCACCGGATGGGTCGACGGCTCCCGATTCCGTAGCGTCGAAGTGTGGCCGCGGGAGGCGGACCACACCAGTCGAGGACGGATCCACGGAGGCATCATGTCGGCACGCACCCAGCCCAGCCCCCGCCCCGCCGGCACCCGCGGCGTCGACACCCGGCTGCCCTGGTGGGCCCTCGCCCTGCCGGCGCTCGCCTTCGTCGCCCTGCTGACCCTCATCCTGAACCCGGCCGACGCCCATGCCGCGGGTGGCGACCCCGCCATAGCCCGGCTCCTGGAGCACGTCCGGGAACTGCTGACCCGCTGAACGCCCGCGGAGCCGCCCGTCAACTCCCTGCGCCCCATGGCCTGTTTCATGCGAAGCTGGGAGTCATGAGCGTCGCAGAACCCCGCAGGATCGTCCTCTTCCGGCATGCGAAAGCCGACTGGCCCCAGGTGAACGACCACGAGCGGCCGCTCGCCGAGCGAGGCCGCAAGGACGCCGCCGAAGCCGGACGCAGACTGGCCGACACCGGCATCCCCGTCGACCTGGCACTCTGCTCCACGGCCACCCGGACCCGTGAGACCTGGAAGCTCGCCGTCCACGAGTTCTCGCACCGGCCGAAAACGGTCTACGAGGAGCGGATCTACGAAGCCTCGCCCGGCGAGCTGATCGCCGTGCTCAACGAAACCCCCGACGACGCCCAGAACCTCCTGCTGATCGGCCACAACCCCGGCGTGCACGGCCTCGCCGAGGTGCTCGCGGGCTCGGCGGAGGAGGACGCCCGTCAGCGCATGACCCGCCGGGGCTTCCCGACCGCCGCCTTCGCGGTCCTGTCCTTCAGCGGCTCGTGGAAGACCCTGGAGCCGGGCGCGGCCACCCTGCTCGACTACTGGGCCCCGAGCGAGTAGCCGACGCCCGCACAGCCGAAGGGGCCGGCACCCAGCGGTACCGGCCCCGCAACCCTTCGGGGTGCGCTCGCTCAGCTCTCCTCGTGCGCGTCCGCCGCCTCGACCTCTTCCCGGGTGACGCCCAGCAGGTACAGCACGGTGTCGAGGAACGGCACGTTCACCGCGGTGTGCGCCGCCTCCCGCACCACCGGCTTGGCGTTGAAGGCGACCCCGAGCCCGGCCGCGTTCAGCATGTCGAGGTCGTTCGCGCCGTCACCGATCGCCACGGTCTGCGACAGCGGTACGCCCACCTCCGCGGCGAACCGGCGCAGCAGCCGCGCCTTGCCCGCGCGGTCCACGATCTCGCCGGTGACCTTGCCGGTCAGCTTGCCGTCGACGATCTCCAGGGTGTTCGCCTGGGCGAAGTCGAGCCCCAGACGCTCCTTGAGGTCGTCCGTGACCTGGGTGAAACCGCCGGAGACCACGCCCACTTGGTAGCCGAGCCGCTTCAGCGTACGGATCAGGGTGCGGGCGCCCGGCGTCAGCCGGACCTCGCTGCGCACCTTGTCCACCACCGAGGCGTCCAGCCCCTCCAGCAGCGCCACCCGCGCGTGCAGCGACTGCTCGAAGTCCAGCTCTCCGCGCATCGCCGCGGCCGTCACCTCGGCGACCTGCTCCTCGCAGCCGGCGTGCGCCGCGAACAGCTCGATCACCTCGTCCTGGATGAGGGTCGAGTCCACGTCCATGACGACCAGCCGCTGGGCGCGGCGGTGCAGGCCCGCCGCGACGACCGCGATGTCGACGCCGAGCGCCGCCGCCTCGGTGACCAGGGTGGTGCGCAGCGGTTCGGTCTCCACACCGGACACCGCGAACTCCACGGCGGTGACGGGGTACTTGGCGAGCCGGAAGATACGGTCGATGTTGCCGCCGGCCTTGGTGATCCTGGAGGCGATCGCGGCGGTGGCCTCCGCGGTCAGCGGGTGGCCGAGCACCGTCACCAGGGAGCGGCCGAGGCCGCGCGGACGGTTGTCGCCGAGGCCGGAGATGATCTCGGCCTGCATCTTCATCGACTCCGCCCAGCTGTGGACGGTGGCCCGCAGGTCGCCCTCCAGCCCGCTGGGCGGCTCGGTCACGAGCGCGCACAGCACGATCCGGCCCCGCGTGACGACCTGCTCGATGTCGACCACGTCGACGGAGTAGGCGGCGAGGGTGTCGAAGAGTCCGGCCGTGATGCCCGGCCTGTCCTTGCCGAAGATCTTGACGAGGAGAGTGGGGACGTCAGAGGTCTGCGAAGCGCTCATGGTGCTCCAACGGTAACCGGCACCCAGTGCCGCCCGCCCGCGAGGTCCGCCTACCGGACACGGAACTCTGGACGTCGGGCGGATGACGCCGACCTGACGAGTCGCTCAGGCACGGCGGCGGGCACTTGGCGGAGGGGCAGGGGGCGGTCCAAGGGCTCGCGCCGGCGGGAGGGACGCGGTGGCGGAGACGGTGACCGCCTCGGCCACGAGGCACGCACACCTCGGGTCACCGAGGTTCAGTCGGGGCCCTGAACCGGCCTACCTGTCGGCGCCCTGAACCTGCCTACCTGTCGGGGCCCTGAACCTGCCTACCTGGGCCTGCCCGGCGGCAGAGGCGGCGGAGGCGGTGGCGGTCCCTCCTCCGGGGAGGTCGGCGCCCGCCTGCCGGGTCGCGAGTCCGACGACCTCCGGGGCGAGCGCGGCGGCGGTCCCACCGGCCGCACCACGGTCGGAGCACCGTACACATCGTCGGCCACCCCCTCCGGAACGCCCTCCGGCACCCCCTCCGGCACACCCTCCAGCACGCCCTCGGGCGCCCCCACCGCACCCCCACACCCGGATCCCCGCGCACCCCGCCGCAGCACCCGCGTCTCCCGATCCCGCGCTCCCTCGGGCGCCCCGTCCACAGCGCCGGCCCTTCCAGGTGCCCCGCCCGCACCGCTCGCCCCTTCGCGCGCCCCGCCCGCGCCGCTCGCCCCTTCGCGCGCCCCGCCCGCAGCACCCGCACCCCCGCCCGCGGACCCCCCGCCCCGCCGCAGCACCTCCGTCTCCCGGTCCCGTACCCCCTCCGGCAGCCGCAGGTACGGGTTCGTCGCGGGGTTGGGGGGCCGGTACGGCGTGCCCGGTGCGTACGGCCCGGGCCCGCCCATGAGCTCCGCCCCGCCGCGCGTCACGTCACCGCGTGCCAAGGGCGCCGCGCGTCGGCCCGCGGCGCCGGTCGTCGAGGTGAGCAGGGCCCCCAGGACGCCGGCCCCCGCGCCCCACGCCGCGCCGAGCAGCACCGCCATGCCAAGGTGCTCGCGCAGTTCCAGCCGCGCGCCGAAGGCGTCGAAGCCGAGCACCGACAGGGAAGCGTCGAGGGAGACCTCGGTCAGCAGGCCCAGCAGCGGCAGCGCGAGAGCGGTCGTCAGGCCGAGACGCAGCGCACAGCGCCCGGCGAAGCCGGCGGCGCCCCGGCCCGGCGGACTGCCACCGTCGGGACCGGGGCCGACCTCCACCGGCGTCCGGACCGCCTGCAGCACACCCGCCAGCAGCATCGCCAGCGCCGCCGCCACCCCCAGCAGCCACACCCGCCCGTCCAGCTCCGCGAGCCGTCCCAGGGTGACCGGCTGGTCGGAGTCGACGAGCAGATCGTCGAGCGGGTCGGGCAGGAAGCGGGTGAGCGCCCCGGAGGCCTCGCCGTCCCAGGGCACGAGGAGGCCGACCGGCAGCCCGAGCCACACCCCGTTCGGCGCGCCGAGCAGCGCGGCCCCCGCGATCCGCTTCGGGTGGTCGTCGCCGAACGCCGCGTACGCCGCCGCCGCGCAGCCCGCCGCCACGGCCAGCAGCAGCACCGTGACGAGCGCCGACACGACCGGCCGCACCACGCGGTGCACGGGCTCCCAGCCGCGCGGCAGCGGAGTGCGGCGCGAGGCGAGCAGCGCGATCAGCAGCACCCCGGCCACCCAGGCCGCGCCGCCCAGCAGCGTCGGCACGGTGTCGACGGTGAACCCGACCGCCGCCTGCGCGTCGACGAGGTCGCCGAGCCGGTCGGGCAGCAGCTCCCCGATGTCCCCGATGTCCCCGACATCTCCGAGCCCGGGGATCTCGATGCCTCCGGAGCCACCGGCGCCGGAACCGGAACCCGATCCGCCGGGCAGGTCGTCGAGCCCCAGCGCGCCGCCGTCGAGGGTGATGACGTCGTGCCCTGCCCAGGCCAGCCCGCCCAGCATCGCCACGAACAGCGCCACCACCGCCCCCGCGCGGGCGAGGAGTTCGGCCGGGGAGACGACAACTCCCGCCGCCCGCAAGGACCGCAGGAAGAACCAGGACAGGAACAGCGCACCGGCCAGACTCACGCCCAATGGCGTGATCTCGACGGCGGTCGTGGCCTCGGCGCCCTCCAGGCCGAACACGGACACATCGCCGGACGGCGTGACCGAACCACCCGCACCGAGCGCCACCACCGCCGCGGTCATCGGCCCCAGCGAACCGGCCGAGTCGGCCCCCAGCAGGTGCAGCCCGAGCGCGGCCGTCCCCGCCATACCGATCAACGCCCAGCTCACGGCGGCGATCGCGGACAGCAGGACATCGACCCAGGGCACCTTCGTGCCGTACCGCGCGGTCTCGACGCTCATGGCAGACCCCCGATCCGCGGCGCGGCGCGACTGCCGCGCTTGTCCCCCTCGCGGGGGATTACCACTCTCCGGGCAGGTTTCAACCCCCGTCAACGACAACGCTTCGATGCGCCCGTGCGCGGTCTTCACAAGGCCCGACTTTCGGTCAGGGGGCCGCTCCTGAAATAGTTCCCCCCGATGTTCGACATCCCTAGACTCCCTGCGACGGGGGTAACTCGGGGGACAACTCAGTGGGGCATGGAGTGCCGGAACTCGTACTGGAATCAAACGGACGGACCTGGACGCTCGATTCGTCCAGGTCCTACACACTCGGACGCGATCCTCAGGGAGACGTCGTGTTCGACGACGCCAGGGTCTCCTGGCGGCACGCCACGGTCAGCTTCAACGGCCGCAGTTGGGTCATCGAGGACCATGGCAGCACCAACGGCACCTTCGTGCAGGGCCAGCGGATCCAGCAGGTGGAGATCGGCCCCGGCTCGGCCGTCAACCTGGGCAACGCGACGGACGGACCGCGTGTGACGCTGTCCGGCGCCGCGACGGGCGCGACGCCGCAGGCCCAGCCGCAGCAGCAGCCGTACGCCGCCCAGGGCGCGGGCGCCGGCTGGGCGCAGCAGCCGCAGCAGGCCGCACACCCGCAGGCCGCACACCCGCAGGCCCCGCACCAGCAGCCCGCGCAGGCCCCGCACCAGCAGGTGCCGCATCAGCAGGCTCCGCACGCGGGCTGGCAGCAGCCGCAGGCGGCCGGGCAGGTCCCGCCGCAGCACGCCGGCGCGCAGATCCCGCCGCAGCAGGGCCCTGCGGAGGGCTACGCGCAGAAGGTCCCCGGCGGTGCCGCGGGGGCACCGCCGGTCTACGGCGACCGCAGCCCCACCACGTTCCACCAGTTCTCGCTCGGCCGTGTGATGCGCATCGGCCGTGCGCTGGAGAACGACCTGGTCGTCTCCGACCTCCAGGTCTCCCGCAACCACGCGGAGTTCCACGCGACGCCCGACGGCCGCATGGAGATCCGCGACCTCGGCTCGCACAACGGCACGTACGTCAACGGCCAGCCGATCGCCAAGGGCGGCTCCGCGCTGCTGGGCCCGACGGACATCGTGGGCGTCGGTCACTCGACGTTCCGGATCGTCGGCGACCGGCTGGAGGAGTTCGTCGACACCGGCGAGGTGTCCTTCTCGGCCCGCCACCTGACCGTCACGGTCGACGGCGGCAAGCAGATCCTCAAGGACGTCTCCTTCGGTGTCCCGGAGAAGTCGCTGATCGCGGTCATCGGCCCGTCCGGCTCCGGCAAGTCCACCCTGCTCAAGGCGCTGACCGGCTACCGGCCCGCCAACCAGGGCGAGGTGCTCTACGACAACCGGAACCTCTACAAGCAGTTCGCCGAGCTGCGTCAGCGCATCGGTCTGGTCCCGCAGGACGACATCCTGCACAAGGAGCTGACCGTCAAGAAGGCCCTCAAGTACGCGGCCAAGCTCCGCTTCCCCGCCGACACCACGGCGGCCGAGCGCGAGGCCCGGATCGACGAGGTGCTGCGCGAGCTGAAGCTCGACATCCATAAGGACAAGAAGGTCACCTCCCTCTCCGGCGGCCAGCGCAAGCGCGTCTCCGTCGCCCTGGAGCTGCTGACCAAGCCGTCGCTGATCTTCCTGGACGAGCCGACCTCCGGCCTCGACCCGGGCATGGACCGCGATGTCATGCAGCTGCTGCGCGGCCTCGCCGACGACGGCCGCACGGTCCTCGTGGTCACCCACTCGGTGGCCGAGCTGGCGCTGTGCGACAAGCTCCTGGTGATGGCGCCCGGCGGTTCCGTCGCCTACTTCGGCCCGCCCGAGGAGGCGCTGAACTTCTTCGGCTACGACACCTGGGCCGACGTCTTCTCCGCCTTCGAGAACTACCGCGACTACGACTGGGCGGGCCGCTGGAAGGGCTCGCAGCACTACCAGATGTACGCCGCGGACATCGACGCCGTCGCCCCGCAGTCCGTACAGATGCCGCCGATGCAGGCGATCAGGCCGCCGAAGCCGCAGGGCTGGATGTCGCAGTTCGTCACCCTGGTGCGCCGCTATGTCTCGGTGATCGTCTCCGACAAGGGCTTCCTGGCCCTGACGGTGATCCTGCCGCTCGTCCTCGGCTCGGTGAGCCTGCTCATCGACTCCGGCAAGGACCTGCTGGTCAACACGGAGATCAATCCGAACACCGGCAAGCCCATCGCCAACGGCACGGCCCTGACCGTCCTGCTGATCCTCGCGGTCGGCGCCTGCTTCGCCGGCGCCGCCAACTCCGTCCGTGAGCTGATCAAGGAACGGGTCATCTACGAGCGGGAGCGCGCCACCGGCCTGTCCCGCTCGGCGTACCTGATGTCCAAGGTGTTCGTGCTCGGCGTGATCACCATGCTCCAGGGCCTGATGGTCGGCGTCATCGGCTTCTCCAGCCGCACCATCCCGGACGAGGGCCTGATCTTCGGCAGCCAGATCCTCCTGGAGCTGTGCCTTCCGATCATGGCGCTGGGCTTCACCGCGATGATGTTCGGCCTGATCATCTCGGCCCTGGTGAAGACCGCCGAGAAGACCATGCCGCTGCTGGTCATGTTCGCGATCGTCCAGGTCGTCTTCACCGGCTGTCTGTTCCCCCTGGCCGGCTCGATCGGCGTCAACGAGTTCTCGTACCTGATGCCGTCGCGCTGGGCGGTGGCCGCCGCGGGCGCCACGCTGGACTTCAACAACATCAGCCCGCCCCCCAAGGGCGAGAGCGACGACCCGCTGTGGGCGCACTCGGTCGGCGCCTGGGGCATGGACATGGTCGCCCTGATCGTCCTCGGCGTGCTCTGCGGCTTCTTCGTGGCCCGCTTCCTGCGCCGCCACGAGCCCGAGGTCATGCGCAAGTAGTCCACCGGCACAGCGGCACGTCGTACGACGCCGAAGGGCGGCACCCCGTCAGGAGGGTGCCGCCCTTCGGCGCTTCGTGCCGAGGCCCGCGCCGGCCTCAGTACGCGCTGTTGACGTTGTCCATCGAGCCGTACCGGTCGGCCGCGTAGTTGCAGGCCGCGGTGATGTTGGCGACCGGGTCGTAGATGTTCCACGACGTGCCGGGTACGTGGTAGGCCTCGAAGGTCGGCGGGATGACCTGGAGCAGGCCCTTCGACGGGATGCCGTTGATGGCGTTGATGTCCCAGTCGTTGATGGCGTTCGGGTTGCCCGAGGACTCGCGCAGGATGTTGCGGTGGATGCCGCTGTAGGAGCCCGGGATGCCGTGCTTCTTCATGATGTCGAGCGACTCGCGGATCCAGCCGTCGAGGTTGTTCGCGTAGGACTTCGCCTCGGCGACCGACTTGGCGATCGAGCGCTGCTTGGCGCGGCTCGCGGCGGCCTTCGACGCCCGCTCCTCGGCGGCCTTCCGCGCCGCGGCCTTCTTGGCGGCGAGCTCGGCGGCCTTCTTCTTCGCCGCGGCCTCCGCCTTCTTCGCGGCGGCCTCGGCGGCGGCCCGGTGCTGCGCCTCGATGGCCTCGACCTTGAGGCTGGCCGCGGCGAGCTGGTCGGTGACGGTCGCCTTGACGTCCTTGACCTGCTCGGCACGGTAGGCCACGGGAGCCGCGGAACCGGCCTCGGCCGTGGTGGTCTTGGCACCGGCCGGGACGGCGGAGAGGGCGACGGCGGTGGCACCGAGGGCGGCGACACCGGCGATCGCGATCTTGTGCGTCCTGGTCAGCACGCGACTACGACCAGGCTTCTGGTGGTTCTGGGGCATGGCGAATGGACCTCTTCGAATAGCGCGGAGGTCGCTCACGTCCGGCGGGGGACACGGGTTCTTCCCGCACGAACGCCGCGGGGCGGAACCCGCGGCGCTGAGCGACGAGAGCCATTCTTAGCGGCCGCAAAATTGCCAGGCAAAGGTGTGACGTACGATGCCGGGTAGTGGATCACGTAGGGGCAAATCGGGACAGACTGGAGCATCTGTCCCGCTCATCCTGAGCCTCCCCGTCTCCTAAGCACTTTCGTACGTGACCTGCGCCCTATGCGCGGGCTCACACGTGCCCCGCCCGGGTCTCACCTGTAGTTGCGGAAGCAATGCTGAGAGTGAGGCGTCTTCGGCACCCTCCTCCGGAAGCAGGAGATGCACGTCCCCGAACTCGTGCCACAGGTACCCGCCACGCCTCGCCTCCTCGTACCCGCGGTCGACCGCCGCCCGCCCCGCCACCGCCCGCAGCATCAGCAGATGCGAGGCCTCCGGCTCGTGCAGCCCGGTCAGCAGCCCGTCCACCACCCGAACCCCCCGCTCCGGGGTGACCACCAGATCCGACCACCCCGCACGCGCGCGTACGACCCCGTCCGCCCCCACCGCCGACTCCACGGCCCGCACCGCCGTCGTCCCCACCGCGATCACCCGGCCGCCCCCCGCCCGCACCGCCTCGACCAGCCGCGCCGACGTCTCCGGCACCACGAACCGCTCCGGGTACGGCGGCTCGTGCGCCTCCGCCGACGCCACCCCCGTGTGCAGCGTCACCGGCGCGAACCCCACCCCCCGGCTCACCAGCTCCGCCACCGTCCGAGCGGTGAAGGGCCGCGCCGCGCTCGGCATCTCCGCACTCCCCTCACCGTCGGCCGACGGCAGCGCGAACACCGTCTGGTACACCGACAGCGGCTGATCGCGCTCGGTGTAGGAGTAACGGATGGGCCGCCCGTGCTCCCGCAGCACCGCGCGGACGTCCGCCCCGGCCGCCCGCGCCCACCACAACCGCCCGCTCGCCGCGCTCAGCGGCTCCTCCAGCACCAGCCGAAGCCCGCCTGCCAGCCGCACCCCGGCCCCCGCCGGCCCGACCGCACGCGCGCGCGTGGTCCCCGTCCCGTCCGGATCGCGCAGCTCCACCGCCCACCGGCCGTCGTCGCCGCGCGCCGAGAAATGCACCACCACGCGCGCGTGCCCGATCCGCCCGTCCGCCGCCGCGGCCAGCGTCGGCGAGGTGTTCACCACCAGCAGGTCCCCGGCCCGCAGCAGCCGCGGCAGCGCCGCGAAGGAGTGGTGCGACACCTCCGTCCCCCGCGACACCAGCAGCCGTACGGCGTCCCGGTCCAGCCCCGGCCCCCGCTGCTCGGCCGGCAACCGCGCCGACCGCTCTCCGGCCACCCGCACGGCCCCCCGCCTCATCGCGCACCCGCCGACAGCGCCCGCACCGCACGGCGACCGCTCGCCGGCCGCTCGTCCAGCAGCCGCAGAAACGCCGGAACGACCTGCTCCGGCGCCGGCCGCGGCCCGTCGTCGTCCGGTACGGCCGCCCGGTACAGATCGGTCGCCATGTCCCCGGGATCCACCGCCCACACCCGCAGCCCCGGCTCCTCCACCGCCAGCACCGCCGCGAGCCGGTCCAGGGCCGCCTTGGACGCCCCGTACCCGCCCCAGGCCGGGTAGGCCTCCGCCGCCGCGTCCGAGCTGACCGCGATCACCGCGCCCGCCGCCGAGGCCCGCAACAGTGGCAGCGCCTCCTGGACCAGGCCCAGCGCGGCCACCACGTTCACCTCCAGCGCCCGCCGCAGCCCGTCCAGGGCCAGCTCCTCCAGCCGCACCAGCGGCTCGGCACCCAGCGCGCTCGCGTTGTGCACCAGCAGGTCCACCCCGCCCAGCCGCCGGGCCGCCGCCACCAGCTCCGCGCGGTGCCCCGCGTCCACGACGTCCCCGGGCAGGGCCGCCACCCGCGTCCCGTGCCCGGCGAGCGCCGCCGCCGTCTCCTCCAGGGCCCCGGCGCTCCTGGCGTCCAGCACCAGGTCCCAGCCGCGCGCGGACAGCGCCCAGGCGAGCGCCCGCCCCAGTCCCTTGGAAGCCCCCGTGATGATCGCTACCGGCATGACCCGTGTCCCCTCGTCCTCGTGCGCCGCCCATCGGCGCGCCCACACCGTAGGAACGGGGCCGTCCGGACCGCCTCGGGCGCGGGCCGCAAACCGGTCGGTCCGTTCGTCCTACGCCGTCGCCCCCGGGACCTGCGGCCTAGGACCCGGGGACCAGGCGGCGGCCGTCACCGGTCGGATCCGCGCTGTCACACCCCGCCGGTAGCGTGGAGACATGAGTCAAGGCCCCCGGTCCGGCCTCGCCGCGGTGAGTTCCGCGCTGCTGGCCATGAGCAGGCACCTGGAGGTGCGCGACGTCCTCAAGACGATCGTCGCCTCCGCCCGCGAGCTGCTCGACGCGCAGTACGCCGCCCTCGGCGTCCCCGACGACCACGGCGGCTTCGCCCAGTTCGTCGTCGACGGCGTCAGCGAGGAGCAGTGGAAGGCCATCGGCCCGCTCCCGCGCCAGCACGGCATCCTCGCCTCGATGCTCCAGGAGGCCCGCGCCGAGCGCCTGTCCGACGTCCGCGAGGACCCCCGCTTCGAGGGCTGGCCCAGCGCCCACCCCGACCTCGCCGACTTCCTGGGCGTCCCCGTCCGCGACGGCGACGAGACCCTCGGCGCCCTGTTCCTGGCCAACAAGAACTGCCCCCGCACCGACGGCGGCTGCGGCTTCACCGAGGACGACGAGGAACTGCTGGCCATCCTCGCCCAGCACGCGGCCATCGCCCTGACCAACGCCCGGCTCTACGAACGCAGCCGCGAACTGACCATCGCCGAGGAACGCTCCCGCCTGGCCCACGAGCTGCACGACGCCGTCAGCCAGAAACTGTTCTCGCTGCGCCTGACCGCCCAGGCCGCCGCCGCCCTCGTCGACCGCGACCCGGCCCGCGCCAAGGGCGAGCTCCAGCAGGTCGCCGCGCTGGCCGCGGAGGCCGCCGACGAACTGCGCGCCGCCGTCGTCGAGCTGCGCCCCGCCGCGCTCGACGAGGACGGCCTGGTCGCCACCCTGCGCACCCAGATCCAGGTCCTCGACCGGGCCCACTCCGCGCGCGTGTCCTTCGACAGCTGCGGGGTGCGCGCCCTGCCCGCCAGCCAGGAGGAGGCCCTGCTCCGCGTCGCCCAGGAGGCCCTGCACAACGCCCTGCGGCACTCCGGCGGCACCCGCGTCGACGTGGCCCTGGAGAAGCGCGGCTCCGGCGCGGTGCTGCGCATCACGGACGACGGCAGCGGCTTCGACCCGCGCCAGGTGCGCCGCGCGGGACGCCATCTGGGCCTGGTCTCCATGCGGGACCGGGCGAGCGGCGTCGGCGGTCGGCTGACCGTGGAATCGGCGCCCGGAAAGGGCACCACGATCGAGATGGAGGTCCCCGGTGGCTGACGCAATCAAGGTGCTGCTCGTCGACGACCACCAGGTGGTCCGCCGGGGACTGCGCACCTTCCTGGAGGTGCAGGACGACATAGAGGTCGTGGGCGAGGCCGCCGACGGGGCCGAGGGCGTCGACCGCGCCGAGGAACTGCGGCCCGACGTCGTGCTGATGGACGTCAAGATGCCCGGCATGGACGGCGTGGCGGCGCTGCGCAGACTGCGCGAGCTGGACAATCCCGCGCGGGTGCTGATCGTCACCAGCTTCACCGAACAGCGCACGGTCGTCCCGGCCCTGCGCGCCGGCGCCGCCGGGTACGTCTACAAGGACGTCGACCCCGACGCGCTGGCCGGCGCCATCCGCTCGGTGCACGCCGGGCACATCCTGCTCCAGCCGGAGGTGGCGGGCGCGCTGCTCTCCCAGGAGGAGTCGAACTCCGGTCAGGGCAGAGCCGGTTCACTGACCGAGCGGGAGCGCGAGGTGCTGAGCCTGATCGCCGACGGCCGCTCCAACCGGGAGATCGCCCGCGCGCTGGTCCTCTCCGAGAAGACCGTCAAGACGCACGTCTCGAACATCCTGATGAAACTCGACCTGGCCGACCGCACCCAGGCCGCCCTGTGGGCCGTACGTCATGGTGTGACCGGCTGACAAACATGCGGTACGGCAATACGGAGGATTCCGCTCCGGACCGAGATTCATACCGTCGTGGGAATGTCCCCCGAATGGCGCATCCTTCCCGGGCCCCCGGCGTTCTCCAGTGCGTGCTGCGGCGACTGCCGCGGCAATCGCTAGAGAAGGCTGAGAAGTGATGAACCTGAAGAAGGCAGCGGCTGTGACGATGGTGGCCGGTGGTCTGGTGGCCGCCGGTGCGGGCATGGCCTCCGCCACCGAGGGCTCGCTGGCGACCGGCAAGGCCGAGCACTCGCCCGGCGTCATCTCGGGCAACCTGGTCCAGGCCCCGGTGCACGTCCCGGTGAACGCGGTCGGCAACAGCGTGAACGTCATCGGTGTGCTGAACCCCGCCTTCGGCAACCTGGGCCTCAACCACTGAGTCGCCGTTCCGCCGGCAGCCGCCGCGACGGCCTTCGTCGGCTGATGATGTTGTCGTTCCAATGATCCGTACGGGCTCATGCGTCCCATCTCCCGTGCCGTCGCGGATCACCTCCGCGTTGATCAGCGCACGACCCGCGGCCGGGTCGGTTACGCAAACGCAGGAGGAACGCTTTTCATGAACATCGCCAAGAAGGCTGCCGTGGCCGTCGCTGTCGCCGGTGCCGCAGCTGGCGCGTCCGCCGGTGTCGCTGTCGCCGACTCGGGTGCCGCCGGCGCGGCCGTGAAGTCGCCGGGCGTCATCTCGGGCAACCTGGTCCAGGTTCCGGTGCACGTCCCGGTGAACGCGGTCGGCAACAGCGTGAACGTCATCGGCCTGCTGAACCCGGCGTTCGGCAACCAGGGCGTCAACGACTGACACCCCGGGCACGGCTCAAGGGCCCCCGAGTCAAGGGCGACTCGGGGGCCCTTCGCCGTCTCACGACCGTACCCCTTCGCCGTCTCACGGCCGGACCGGCGCGAGAAGGACCGCGCTCACCGCACCCCGCGCTCCCGCTCCTCCACCACGGCGTTGTACGCCGCCACCTGCGCCCGCCGAGCCGTCCGCTCCACCGGCCGCAACGCCTGTGCCCGAGCCGCCATCTCCCCGGCGCTCACCGCACCCCCGTGCCCGTTCTCGTACGCCACCGAGATCAGCGTCCCGATCCGCTGCGCCAGCTCCAGCACCCGCACCGCCCGCGGCGGGTAACCCGGAGCCAGCACCTCCCGACCTCGCTCGGCCCGCGCCCGGTAGGCGTCGATCGCCGCCTCCGCGACCGGACCCGACGCGGCCACGTCCAGCCGGGTCAGCACCTCGGTCGCGTCCCGCAGGGCCTCCGCCAGCTCCCGCTCCGCCTCCCCGAGCGAGGGCACATCGGCCGGCGGCGCCTCCCGCACCGGCAGGCAGTGCCAGACGACCTCGACATGCACATCGCCCCTCGGCCCGGCCTCGGACACCTCCGGCACCAGACCCAGCGCGGCACCGTGACAGATCACCGCCTCCTCGGCCTCCAGCGCCCGCGCGTTGAACTCGGGCGGACCGCTCAGCCCCAGCGGATGCCCCGGCGCCGGCAGCGCGATCCGCAGACCGCCCACCCCGAGCGCCCGCAGCCGACCGAGCGCGAGCGTGAGCCCGACGGGCCCCGACTCGCCGGGCAGCCCCGCCACCCGGTGCACGGCGTCCTCGCCGACGATGGCGATCACGGCGTCATCCGGAGAGACAAGTCCGGCAAGAAGTGCATTTCCCCAAGCGGCGAGGCGTCCTGAGCGCGGTTCCGAGAGCATGCCCCCAGCCTAAGGACCGGACCGATGGAATGTCCGGGCCGACCGGTGGCGTAGATTTCTAGAGGGCTGCGCCCACCGGCGCGACCGACCGAGCCACAGGCGTACGCGACAGCCGAGACCGGCCACACTGCAAGGGGAGACAACGCGCTCATGAGCGATGTTCTGGAGCTTCAGGACGTATCCGTGGTCCGCGAGGGCCGGGCTCTGGTGGACCAGGTCTCCTGGTCGGTCAAGGAGGGCGAGCGCTGGGTGATCCTCGGCCCCAACGGCGCCGGCAAGACCACCCTCCTCAACGTCGCCTCCAGCTACCTCTACCCCAGCACGGGCACCGCCACCATCCTCGGCGAGACCCTCGGCAAGCCCGGCACCGACGTGTTCGAGCTGCGCCCCCGCATCGGCATGGCCGGCATCGCCATGGCCGACAAGCTCCCCAAGCGCCAGACCGTCCTGCAGACCGTGCTGACGGCCGCCTACGGCATGACCGCCGCCTGGCAGGAGGAGTACGAGGACGTCGACGAACAGCGCGCCCGCGCCTTCCTCGACCGCCTCGGCATGTCCGAGTACCTGGACCGCAGGTTCGGCACCCTCTCCGAGGGCGAGCGCAAGCGCACCCTGATCGCCCGCGCCCTGATGACCGACCCCGAGCTGCTCCTGCTCGACGAGCCCGCCGCGGGCCTCGACCTCGGCGGCCGCGAGGACCTGGTCCGCCGCCTCGGCCGCCTCGCCCGCGACCCCATCGCCCCCTCGATGATCATGGTCACCCACCATGTCGAGGAGATCGCCCCCGGCTTCACCCACGTCCTCATGATCCGCCAGGGCAAGGTCCTCGCCGCGGGCCCGCTGGAGCTCGAACTCACCTCCCGCAACCTCTCCCTCTGCTTCGGCCTCCCGCTCCTCGTCGAGCAGGTCGGCGACCGCTGGACCGCGCAGGGCCTGCCGCTCGGCTGACCCGCCCCAACCCCCTCGCCGACAGGCCGTGTTCCCTCCGGTTCGCGCCCTGTCGGCAGCGGGACCCGCGGACCTACCATGACGGTGTGAACGACATCGACGCATGGGTGTGGTGGCTCGTCGGCGCGGTCGCGCTCGGAATCCCGCTCGTGGTGACCGCGATGCCGGAACTCGGCATGCTCGCCGTGGGCGCGGTCGCGGGCGCCGTGGCCGCCGCCCTCGGCGGTGACATCGTGGTCCAGGTACTCGTCTTCGTGGCCGTCTCCGTCGCCCTGCTGGCCGTCGTACGCCCCATCGCGAGCCGGCACCGCTCCGGGCGGCCCCAACTCCTGTCCGGCATCGAGGCGTTGAAGGGCAGACAGGCCGTCGTCCTGGAACGCGTCGACGCCTCCGGCGGACGCATCAAACTCGCCGGCGAGGTCTGGTCGGCACGCGCCCTCGACACCGACCGCGTCTACGACGTGGGCCGGCAAGTGGACGTGGTGGACATCGAAGGCGCCACGGCGATCGTCATGTGACCTCGTACGACGCAACTGGACCGAACAGCAGACGAGTTGCGCGGCGGTCTGCGAGACTCGACCAGCAAGATCTTCAAAACCATAAGATCTTCCAAGAGCGCCGAGGCGGAGAAGGGTACGGGGAAGCGACGATGGAACCGATCATCATCGTCTTGATCATCCTGGTGGTGTTGGTCTTCATCGCCCTGATCAAGACGATCCAAGTCATCCCACAGGCCAGCGCGGCCATCGTCGAGCGATTCGGCCGCTACACACGGACCCTCAACGCGGGCCTGAACATCGTCGTCCCGTTCATCGACACCATCCGCAACCGCATCGACCTGCGCGAACAGGTCGTGCCGTTCCCGCCGCAGCCGGTGATCACCCAGGACAACCTGGTCGTCAACATCGACACCGTCATCTACTACCAGGTCACCGACGCCCGCGCCGCCACCTACGAGGTCGCCAGCTACATCCAGGCGATCGAGCAGCTCACCGTCACCACGCTCCGCAACATCATCGGCGGCATGGACCTGGAGCGCACCCTGACCTCCCGCGAGGAGATCAACGCAGCCCTGCGCGGCGTCCTCGACGAGGCCACCGGCAAGTGGGGCATCCGCGTCAACCGCGTCGAACTCAAGGCCATCGAGCCGCCCACCTCCATCCAGGACTCGATGGAGAAGCAGATGCGCGCCGACCGCGACAAGCGCGCCGCCATCCTCCAGGCCGAAGGTGTCCGCCAGTCCGAGATCCTTCGCGCCGAGGGCGAGAAGCAGTCCCAGATCCTGCGCGCCGAAGGTGAGGCCAAGGCCGCCGCCCTGCGCGCCGAGGGCGAGGCCCAGGCCGTCCGCACGGTCTTCGAGGCGATCCACGCCGGCGACCCCGACCAGAAGCTGCTGTCCTACCAGTACCTCCAGATGCTCCCGAAGATCGCCGAAGGCGACGCCAACAAGCTCTGGATCGTCCCCAGCGAGATCGGCGACGCCCTCAAGGGCCTCTCCGGCGCCTTCGGCAACTTCAACGGCTCCGGCGGCACCGGCGGCGGCCCCGGCACCCCCACCATCGGCCCCCAGGCGACGGAACGCCGCGAGAAGCCGACCATCGACTGACACCCGCCGCGCGACAGACGGTTTCCCGCACCCACCCTCCCGGGCGCGGGGAACCGCTCGAAGAACCACGAACGCCCCGCGGCGACCGGCCGACAGCCCGCCCTACGGCCTGCCTCAGGCGGCCGACCGAGCCAGCCACTCCGGCAGCGCCTCGAACTCCTCCTGGGCCAGCGCCAGCAGCATCGCATCCGCCGGAGTCGGCTCGAACGGCTCCCAGAGCAACGGCATCCCCGCCTGCTCCGGAGTCCGGTCCGCCTTCCGGTGATTGTCCTCGGCGCACGAGGCGACCGTGTTCAGCCAGGTGTCGCCACCACCCCGCGACCGCGGCACCACGTGGTCCACGGTCGTCGCCCGCCGCCCGCAGTACGCGCACCGGTGCCTGTCCCGCACCAGCACACCCCGCCTCGACCACGGAGCTTGTCTTCGGAACGGCACCCGTACGTACCGGCACAGCCGGATCACCCGCGGCGCCGGTATGTCCACCGCGGCTGCCCGCAGCCGGAGTTCGGGGTGGGCCTGCTCGACGACGGCCTTGTCCTGCAGCACCAGCACGACGGCTCGGTTCAGCGTCACCGTCGACAACGGCTCGAAGCTCGCGTTCAGTACCAGCGTGTCCCGCATACCAGCCCACCTCCCGTGCGCACCGGCCCACCCCTTGGCGGGCTGGGATCAACTCTGGCCGGGCACGCCGAGATGGACAACGCAATATCCGCTGCTCCCGCGGGGGGTGACCCCCGCGACCCCCGGCAACAAAAATGCCCGCCCCTGATCGCTTCCAAGCGCAGGGGCGGGCAAACCTTCCGTGAACGTCAGGCTTCGGCGGGCACCTCGTACTCACCGATCAGCTGGGCACGGGCCAGCGTGTGGAACCGCAGGTTGAAGCCCACCACGGCGGGACTGGCGTCCGAGTCGGGACCGAGCTTCTCCTGGTCCACCGCGTACACGGTGAACACGTACCGGTGCGGGCCGTCCCCGGGCGGCGGAGCGGCGCCGCCGAAGTCCTTCGTCCCGTAGTCGTTCCGCGCCTGCACCGCGCCCTCCGGCAGCCCTTCGAACTCGCCGCTGCCCGCACCGAACGGCAGCTCGGTGACCGACGCCGGGATGTCGAACACGACCCAGTGCCAGAACCCGCTGCCCGTCGGGGCGTCCGGGTCGTAGCAGGTCACGGCGAAGCTCTTGGTCTCGGACGGGAAGCCCTCCCACCGCAGCTGCGGCGAGGTGTTGCCGGCCGCCTGGACCTGAGCGTCCTTGAGCGTTCCGCCCTCCTCTACGTCCTCACTCGTGACCGTGAAGGACGGCACGGGCGGATGGAAGTCGTGGGGGAGAGGCCGCCGCTTGAGCTCGGTCACCTCAGTACCTCCTGATCGGTTGGTCCGTGGCCACCGAGCCTAGAACCAGTTGCGCTTGCTGCCGACCTCGGACAGCCACTGGTTGAGGTACGCGGTCCAGTCGGTGCTCTGATAGTCGTTGAGCCCCACCTGGAACGACCGGAAGGTGTCGCTGCTCTCGCTGAACAGGCCCGGCTTCTTGTCCATCTCCAGCACGACGTCCATCGCGTTCTGGTCCGCGACGAAGCTCAGCTCGACCTGGTTCAGCCCGCGGTACTGCTGCGGCGGCAGGAACTCGATCTCCTGGTAGAACGGCAGCTTCTGCCGGGTGCCGCGGATGTGACCGCGCTCCATGTCCGCGCTCTTGAAGCGGAAGCCCAGCTGGATGAAGGCGTCCAGGATCGCCTTCTGCGCCGGCAGCGGGTGCACGTTGATCGGGTCCAGGTCACCGGAGTCCACCGCCCGCGCGATCTCCAGCTCGGTCGTCACACCGATGTGCATGCCCCGCAGCGCCTGCCCGTCGATCGTGGTGACCGGCGTCTCCCACGGGATGTCCAGCGTGAACGGCACCGCGTGCACCGCGTTCGCCGCGAGCTCGAAGGCACCCCCGAGCCGCACCTTGGAGAACTCGATGTCCTGCTGGTACTCGGTGTCCTGGCCCTCGACCTCGACCTTGGCCTGGAGACCGACCGACAGCGCCTCGATCTGCTGGTTCACGGACCCGCCCTGGATCCGCACCTCACCCTGGACGACCCCGCCCGGCACCACGTTGACCTCGGTCAGCACCGTCTCGACGGATGCCCCACCGGCACCCAGGCTCGCGAGCAGCTTCTTGAACGGCATGACTCTCCCTTAAGCGAGTGGACCCTTGATCCCTACAAACGCGATCCGGCCGCAGCCGGTTCCGCGCCGCCTCCTGCACTACCCTCGGACGGCATGATCGCGACCCCCGACCGTACGCCCCTCCCCAGGAAGTTCTTCGACCGGCCCGTTCTGGAAGTCGCCCCCGACCTCCTCGGCCGCATCCTCGTACGCACCACCCCGGACGGTCCGATCGCCCTCCGCCTGACCGAGGTCGAGGCCTACGACGGCCAGAACGATCCGGGTTCCCACGCCTACCGAGGCCGCACCCCCCGAAACGCCGTGATGTTCGGCCGCCCCGGCCACGTGTACGTCTACTTCACCTACGGCATGTGGCACTGCATGAACCTGGTGTGCGGCCCTGAAGGCACCGCGAGCGCGGTCCTGCTGCGCGCCGGCGAGATCATCGAAGGGGCGGAGCTGGCGCGCAAACGTCGACTCTCGGCCCGAAACGACAAGGAACTGGCCAAAGGGCCGGCCCGCCTGGCCACGGCCCTCGGTGTGGACCGGGCACAGGACGGCACGGACGCCTGCACCTCCGGCGACACCGACCTCCGCGTCCTGACCGGCACCCCTGTCTCCTCCCACCAGGTACGCAACGGTCCGCGCACGGGAGTCTCCGGTGAGGGCGGTGTCCACCCCTGGCGCTTCTGGGTCGCGGACGACCCCACGGTGAGCCCCTACCGGGCCCATGTGCCACGCCGCCGACGAACTTGACTCTGCCTCCCGGGGTCCGTAATGTAGCCCGAGCCGCTGAACCGGGTACTGCCTTCGACAGCAGCCGGAAGCGGCCAAACCACTACCTACGACATCCCCTCGGCGGGGGTGAATTCGTCGTGTCCGCACGTCCGAATTCAGAACCCCGGAGCTCGATTATGAGACGGCGAGGGAATCGGCTAACGTAGTGAATGTCGAAAGGCCGACAGGCGAAAGCCGAGAAGCCCAAGACACCCCCTCCGACAGGGAATCGGAAGCCGAAAGGATCTGATAAAGTCGGAACCGCCAGAAAGGGAAACGCGGAAGCGAGAACCTGGAAAGCACCGAGGAAATCGGATCGGAAAGATCTGATAGAGTCGGAAACGCAAGACCGAAGGGAAAAGCCCGGAGGAAAGCC
>NZ_JBEPAL010000036.1:0-89157 GCF_040298625.1 Streptomyces sp. NPDC001532 | reverse complement strand
ATCGCAAGGCGGAGGAGGGCGGCATGGCGGAGCCATGGCAACCGACGACAACGCGGCGAGGCGCGGTGCCAGGCGCCGGGAGCCCGGCATGATCGACGAGACGCCCCCTACGGCTGGAGCAGCTCCACCTTCACGTCCGCCGCGAAGCCCGTCGTGGGGCCGACCCGGCGGGCGAACTCGGCGACGGCCGCGAGCTGCGGCCCGCCGAAGCGGAAGTCGAGGGTGGTGAAGTACTTCTCCAGCACCCGCTCGTCGAACGCCTCCCAGCGGGCCGCCTGCTCGGCGACCTTGCCGACCTCCTCCAGGGAGAGGTTGCGGGAGGCGAGGAAGGCCTCGTGCACCTTGCGGGTGATGACCGGCTCCCGCTCCAGGTAGTCCCGGCGCGCCGCCCAGACCGCGAAGACGAACGGCAGTCCCGTCCACTCCTTCCACAGTGCGCCGAGGTCGTGCACGGCGAGGCCGTAGCGCGGGCCGTCGTGCAGGTTGGCGCGCAGCGCCGCGTCGCCGATCAGGACGGCGGCGTCCGCCTCCTGCATCATCACGCTGAGGTCGGGCGGGCAGGTGTAGTAGTCGGGCTGGACGCCGAACCGTTCCGCCAGCAGCAGCTGGGCCAGCCGGACGGAGGTGCGCGAGGTCGAACCGAGGGCGACCCGGGCGCCGTCGAGGCGGTCCAGCGGGACCTGCGAGACGATCACGCAGGACATGACCGGCCCGTCGCAGCCGACGGCGATGTCGGGGAAGGCCACCAGGTCGTCCGCGTTCCTCAGGAACTCGACGAGGGTGACGGGGCCGATGTCGAGGTCTCCGCGCACCAACTGCTCGCTGAGCTTCTCCGGGGTGTCCTTCGTCAGCTCGAAGTCGAGGAGCGTGCCCGTTCTCGCGAGCCCCCAGTACAGGGGCAGGCAGTTCAGGAACTGGATGTGGCCGACGCGCGGCCGGGTGCGAGAAATGTCCACATCGCGAGGCTAGACCCTGGGGCGTAGGGTTCAGTCCTCGGCCCCCGCCGTCACACCGTCGAAGCGATCTTCAAACATCCGGGTGACGTGATCTTGGCCTCTATTGCTTTCGGGTGCCCACATGCTAGGCTCGCCGCAAGTTGCAGTTTGGTTTCCCTTGCAGTACAGAGCCTGCGGAGCATGTGACCGCGGGCTCTCGTCGTTTTCAGGCGGATGCAGTTGTGCAGAACTCGTCTTCACACTTGCTGGTTCTGGAGCAGGGCAACCCTTTGAGCCCAAGGAGGGCTTATGGCTACCGGAACCGTTAAGTGGTTCAACGCCGAAAAGGGCTTTGGCTTCATCGCCCAGGAAGGCGGCGGCCCCGACGTCTTCGTCCACTACTCCGCGATCAACGCGACCGGCTTCCGTTCGCTTGAGGAGAACCAGCAGGTGTCTTTCGACGTCACGCAGGGCCCGAAGGGCCCGCAGGCTGAGAACGTCACCCCGGTCTGATCTGATCCTCCGATCCGGATCGAGTGCAGTACCCAAGGAGCCCCGCGCCATCCGGCGACGGGGCTCCTGCCCTTTCACCCGGCCCCATTCCGGGGCCCTTTCGGTGAACGCGGAACGAATTCTCATACGTGCTGCATGATCAGCACGAAGGTGGCGCCCGGCAGCAGCGCCTCGTAGGCGTGCGGAACATCTCCGCGATACGTCAGATAGTCCCCGGGTCCCAGTTCCACGCCCTCTCCGCGCGGTCCCGCCTTCAGCCGTCCGGTGCTGACGATCAAGTGCTCCACCGTGCCCGGGATATGCGGCTCCGATTCACGCGCCGCACCCGGCTCCGCGCGCAGCCGGTAGATGTCCCGGCGGGCGCCGGGCGGGCTCGCCGAGAGCAGGCTCGCCACGAAGTCCGCCCGCTCCGAGGCGACCTCGGGCCCCTCCCCCGCGCGGATCACCCGCACGGCCGGCGCCGGCGGCTCGACCAGCGCGCTGAACGGCACGCCCAGCGCGACGCCGAGCGCCCAGAGGGTCTCCACGCTCGGGTTCCCGCCCGCCGCCTCCAGCTGGGAGAGCGTGGACTTGGCGATCCCGGCCCGCTTGGCCAGTTCGGACAGCGACAGCCCGGCGCGGGTGCGTTCGCGGCGCAGCGAGGCCGCGATCCAGTCCAGCGGGAGGCGGGGCGGGGTGGGGTTCTCGGACACGGGCGTTCGCTCCAGAAGTACGATCGTTCGCCTTGACGAACGACATGGCCTCTGTTCATTGTAGAGAACATGCGTTCGCCATTCCGAACATCCGCCACGTCCTCCACCCCGTCGCCCGCCACCCTCCCCGGTCTCGTCCGCGACGCCTCGCTGGTCTGGGTGGCCAGCGGGATCGTCGGTGTCTCGTTCGGCGCGGTCTCCGTCGCCGGCGGGCTGCCCGTCTGGGTGCCGGTGGTGATGTCCCTGGTGGTGTACGCGGGTTCGGCCCAGTTCAGCGCGATCGGCGTACTGCTCGCCGGCAGCGGTCCGCTCGCCGCCGCGGCCACCGGTCTGCTGCTCAACACCCGGACGGCCGCGTTCAGCCTGGCCGTCGCCGACGTCATCGGACGCGGCCGGTTCGCCCGGCTCCTCGGCGCCCATCTGGTCACCGACGAGACGGTCGCCTTCGCCCTCGCCCAGCCCGACCCCGAGCGGCGGCGCCGGGCGTTCTGGGTCTCCGGGCTCGGGCTGTTCGCCGTGTGGAACGTCGCCGTCCTGGCCGGCGCCCTGGCCGGCGGCGCGCTCGGCGACACCGCCGACTACGGACTGGACGCGGCCTTCCCCGCCGTCCTCGCCGCCCTCGTCCTGCCCGCGCTGCGCGACGACGCCCGCACCCGCCGCTCGGCGCTGCTCGGCGCCTGCCTCGCCCTGGCGGTCACGCCGTTCGTCCCGGCGGGCGTGCCGGTGCTGCTGGCCCTCGCCGGGCTCGTCCTGTACCGCGGTGGCCGGAAGGAGGCGGCGGCGTGAACGCGACGGTCGCGATGATCCTGGCGCTCGCCGTCGGGACGTACGCCTTCCGGCTGGCCGGGCCGGTGCTGCACGGGCGCGTCGAGGTGCCGGCGCGGGTCCAGGAGCTGCTGTCCGCCGGGGCGGTGGTGCTGCTCGTCGCCCTGCTGGCCACGGGCGCGCTCACCGAGACCGGCGGCTTCGCCGGGTGGGCACGGCCGGCCGGGGTCCTGGTCGCCGTCGTCCTCGCCTGGCGGCGGGCGCCGTTCGTGGTGGTGGTCCTGGGAGCGGCGGGGACGACCGCGCTGCTGCGGGCGGCGGGCGTGGCGTGAAACCGCCGGAGGGACGGCCGGCTGTCGGTGGCGGCGGCTACCGTGCCCGCCCATGACCGACACACCCCTGACCGACACCGGCTTCCTCACCTCCACCCGCACCTTCTACGACGCCATCGCCGAGGACTACGCCGACCACTACCCCGACGACCTCGCCGGCCGGCCGCTGGAGCGGGCGCTGCTGGGCGTGTACGCCGAACTCGTCGGGGACGCCGGGCAGGTGGCGGACCTGGGCTGCGGGCCGGGGCGGATCACCGCGCACCTCGCCTCGCTGGGGCTGCCGGTGTTCGGTCTCGACCTGTCGGCGTCGATGCTCGCCATCGCCCGCCGCGAGAACCCGGGGCTGCGCTTCGAGCAGGGCTCCATGCTGGATCTCGGCCTGCCCGACGGGCACCTCGCCGGGATCGTCTCCTGGTACTCCTCCATCCACA
Organism: Streptomyces sp. NPDC001532; assembly: GCF_040298625.1. NCBI lineage: Bacteria > Bacillati > Actinomycetota > Actinomycetes > Kitasatosporales > Streptomycetaceae > Streptomyces > Streptomyces sp. NPDC001532. The sequence continues at coordinate 85,489 of NZ_JBEPAL010000036.1, read as the reverse complement.
CCCCGGCGCACCGGCTCCCCGCCCTCTTCGCCGAGTTCGCCCGCGTCCTCGCGCCCGGCGGCCGGCTGCTGCTCGCCTTCCAGGCGGGCGACGCGCCCCGCCGCATCGACCGGCCCTTCGGCCACCCGGTGGCCCTGGACTTCGAGCGGCGGCGCCCGGAGCGGATGGCGGAGCTGCTGACGCAGGCCGGGTTCGCGGTCGGCACCCGGGTCGTGCGGGAGACCGACGAGAGCAAGGGGGAGTCGACTCCGCAGGCGTTCCTGATGGCCGTCAGGCCGTGAGGCGGTGAGCGTCCCGGTGCGGGCCCGTCAGCGTTCCGCCGACCCGACCTGGGCGTCCCCGGGCACGGCCCCTCACTCCGCCCACGCGGCGCCGCCGAGCGGCGGGCGGAAGCGGGTGAAGAGGGCCGGCAGGTCGGCGCCCCATCGGTCGCGGAACTCCGGGTCGTGGCCGGCGAGGTCGAGTTCGTCGGCGGCGGTCGGCTCGGCGAGGTCGCGGCGGGTGCGGAGGCCGGGGGTGCGGGCGGCGCCGGTGAAGCGGTCCCGCAGCGGTGAGCCGGGGTCGGCGAGCACCGGGTGGCAGGCCGCTCGGTCGAGGCAGGCGTAGGCGTGGACGATGGCCTCCGCGTCGGTGCCGATCACGGCGGCGAGTTCGCTCCGCCGGTCCAGCGGCAGCGGTGCCCCGACCGGTGGGTGGTGCCGACGCCGGAGCCGGTCACCGTCGTCGGCGCCCGACCGGTCGCCGAAGGCGGGATGGCGGCCATGGGCCGGGCCCGGTTCACGGGTCCGGCGCTGCTCGACGGCCGGGTGGGGCTCGCGATGGCGGCGGGCGGGCGGCGGGCACTGGTGCTCGTGCTCACCGTCACGGACCTCCGCGATCACGTCGATCCGCGTGATCCCGCGGGGGGAACGGCACATGGCCGAACCAGCGGGCCCGGACGACCGTGACGGCCGCTCCGGTGAAGTACAGGACCAGGCCGGTCGCCGCCAGTGACCCCACCACCGGCAGGAACAGTCCGGCGAGCAGACCGACGGCGCCCGCCGCCTCGGCGGCGGCCGGCCGCGGCCACCAGGCGCGCGGTACGCCGTGGTCGGCGAGCGGGTCGATGTGACGGCCGTCACTCGGGGGAGCTGTACAGGGCCTCCACCTCAGCGGAGAAGTCCCGCAGGATCGCCGCCCGCCGCAGCTTCATCGACGGGGTGAGATGACCGGCCTGTTCGGTGAAGTCGACGGGCAGGACGGTGAACCGGCGGATGGACTCCGGCCGGGACACCAGCCGGTTGGCCTCGTCGACGGCCCGTTGCAGCACCGCGCGCAGGTCCGCGTCGTCGACCAGCAGCTCCGGCGGCACCGGGTGCCGGCCGTTCATCCGGCGCCAGTGCGTGACGCCCTCGGCGTCCAGGGTGAGGAGGGCGGCGACGTAGGGCCGGCGGTCGCCGACGAGGAGGCAGTGGGAGATCAGCGGGTGTCCGCGCAGCCGGTTCTCCAGCGGCGCGGGGGCCACGTTCTTGCCCCCGGCGGTGATCAGGATCTCCTTCTTGCGGCCGGTGATGACCAGGTAGCCGTCGTCGTCGAGGTGGCCGAGGTCGCCGGTGGGGAACCAGCCGTCCTGGGTCGCGGCGACCACTCCGCCGGCGTGCGGGTCCCAGTAGCCGCGGAACACCTGTCCGCCGGAGAGCAGCACCTCGCCGTCGGCGGCGATCCGCACCCGGGATCCGGGCAGCGGCCAGCCGACGGTGCCGAGCCGGGGTCTGAGCGGCGGGGTGACGGTGGCGGCGCCGGTGGTCTCGGTCAGCCCGTACCCCTCGTACACCTCGATGCCCGCGCCCGCGTAGAAGGCGGCGAGGTCGCGGCCGAGCGGGGAGCCGCCGCAGATGAGGTAGCGGAGCCGGCCGCCGAGCGCGTTGCGGATCTTGCGGTAGACCAGCGGGTCGTAGAGCGCGCGGGCCGCCTTCAGGGAGGCGCCGGGGCCGGGGCCGGTGCCGTGGCGGCGGGCCTCGACGGCCTCGCCGTGGCGGCGGGCGGTCCTGGCGGCGCGGTCGAACGCGGCCGCCTTGCCGCCGCGTTCGGCGGTGGCGCGGGCGTTGTTGAAGACCTTCTCCAGCATGTACGGGATGGCCAGCAGGAAGGTCGGGCGGAACGCGGCGAGGTCGGCCAGCAGGTCCTCCGCCTTGAGGCTGGGCGCGTGGCCGAGCCGGACCCGGGCCCGGACGCAGGCCACCGCGACCATCCGGCCGAAGACGTGCGACAGCGGCAGGAAGAGCAGTGTGGACGGCTCCTCGTCGGTCCGTTGCTTGAAGACGGGGTAGAGGAGTTCGATCGCGTTGTCGACCTCGGCGAGGAAGTTGCCGTGGGTGAGGGCGCAGCCCTTGGGGCGGCCGGTGGTGCCGGAGGTGTAGACGAGGGTGGCGAGGGTGTCGGGGCCGAGCATGGCCCGCCGTACCTCCACCTCCGGGTCGGGCACCTGCGCGCCGCGCTGGGCCAGCCCGTCCACGTGCCCCTTCTCGATGACCCACAGGTGCCGCAGATCGGGCAGGTGGCCCAGTTCGGGTCCGAGGGCGGCGGCCTGCCCGGCGGTCTCGGTCACCAGGGCGACGGCGCCGGAGTCCTGGAGGATCCAGCGGGTCTGGAAGACGGAGGAGGTCGGGTAGACGGGCACGGTGACCAGTCCGGCGGCCCAGGCGGCGAAGTCGAGGAGGGTCCACTCGTACGAGGTGCGCGCCATGACCGCGATCCGGTCGCCCGGCACCAGGCCCTCGGCGATCAGGCCCTTGGCGGTGGCGAGGACCTCGGCGGCGAAGGCGGCCGCGGTGACGTCGGCCCAGCCGCCGTCCCGGGTGCGGCGGCTGAGGACGGCCTGTCCGGGCACCGCGGCGGCGTTCTCGAACGGCAGGTCGGCGAGCGAGCCGTGCGAGACGGAGCGCACCAGCGGTGGTACGGCCACCTCGCGCACCTGACCGTCCAGCCGCCGGATCTCCGGTTCGACGAGGACGGGGCCGCCGTCCGGGTCGTAGTCGAGGCCCGCTTCGGGCGAGGCGGGCGTCGGTGGCTGGGACGAGTACGAGATGGGCATACGCGGCTCCTCCGGGCGGCTCGTGGAGTTACCGCCGGTAGGACGGGGATCCTACGGCGCCCGCGTGAGGGGCCTGTGCGGGTTCTGAGGCGTTTCGGAGATGGTCCGGGGCCGGGCCTGTGCAGGGCGCACACATGTCGTACGTCCCGGCACCGCAACGCCTTACCTGCGGTAACCTTACTCAAGAGTAAGCACAGTGGACCCGTCCCAGGGAGCCCCCCGACATGGCCACACTCACCGGTTCCCTCGCCCGGGGCGCCCTGCTGTCCCCCTTCAAGCGCCCCCGCGCCGACGCCGCACACCCCCGCACCCCGCTCACCCTCCCCCGGGTCCGCGTCGACCTGGCCCGGCTGGCCGCCTACGAACGGCTCTGCTCCTTCCCGACCGGCGCGGACGCCCTGCCCCCCACCTATCCGCACCTGCTCGGCTTCCCTCTGGCCATGCGGCTGATGAGCGGACGCGACTTCCCGCTGCCGCTGCTCGGCCTGGTCCACACCTCCTTCGACCTCACCCGGTACACCACGCTCCCGGCCACCGGGGAGTACGGGCTCACCGTGCGGATCGAGGGGCTGGCGCCGCACCGGCGCGGCACGGAGGCGGCCGTGCTGACCGAACTGCGGGCCGGCCAGGACGTCGTGTGGGAGTCGCGCAGCACCTATCTCGCCCGGCACCGCACCACGTTCACCGGCACACCGGCCGCCGCCGCGCCCGCGGACACCCCCTTGCCCGCGCTCGCCGGCTGGCGGCTCCCCGCCGACCTCGGCCGCCGCTACGCCGCCGCCTCCGGCGACCGCAACCCCATCCACCTCCACCCGCTCACCGCCCGGCTGTTCGGCTTCCGGCGGCCGATCGCGCACGGCATGTGGACCGTCGCCCGCTGCCTGGCCGCGCACGGCACACCGGACGCGGTACGGGTCCGGGCGCGGTTCCGCACCCCGGTGGCGCTGCCGGGGACGGTGGAGTACGCGGCCGGCAACGGGCGGTTCGAACTGCGCGGAGCGGCCGGGACACACCTCACCGGCACCGTGGACCGGCTCGGGTCATCCCTCCGGCGGTAGCCAGGCCCGCCCCTCGTTGAGGTCGCCGAGCCCGGCCCAAGCGAAGTTCATCAGGGTCGTCGCGGCCTGCCGGGCGGTGACACCGGGAGTGGCGTTGGCCCAGGCGGCGAGCGATTCCGCGGCGCCAACCAGCGCCTCGGCGAGCCCGGCGACCTCCCGCTCCCGGTGCTCCTGGTGGGCCGCGTCGGTGATCAGCTGGGTCACGAAGGCCACCGCCTCCGCGCGCATCGCGGTGACCTCGGCGGCGAACGCGTCGCCGTGGGTGCGGGCCTGGACGTGCAGCACCGCCCAGCCGTCGGGGTGCCGGGCGGTGTGGGTGAAGAACGCCAGCAGACCGTCCCAGAGTTGGCGGTCCGCCGCCAGGGACGGGTCGATACCGGAGCGGACGGCCGCGATCAGCGCCCGCGCCTCACGCTGGATGCAGGCGCTGAACAGGTCGTCCTTGGAGTGCAGATAGAGGTACACCAACGGCTTGGACACACCCGCGAGTTCCGCGATGTCGTCCATCGAGGCCGCCATGTACCCGCGCTGTCCGAAGATGTGCACGGCGGCGTCCAGCATCTGCTGCTCACGGACCGCACGCGGCATCCGCTTGCTCTTCACAGCGCCCATGCGGACTAGCGTACGGTCCGTTCCGCCGCGTCACCGACAGTCGGTCAGACCGCGGCCCGCGCCGTCGGCCGCTCGTCGGCCACGGCCGGCTCCGGCTCGTCGACCGGCGAACCGCCGCCCACCGAGTCGTAGGCCGCGCGGTCGAGCAGGCCCTCACGGGCCGAGACGATCACCGGGACCAGCGCCTGACCGGCCACGTTGGTGGCGGTGCGCATCATGTCCAGGATCGGGTCGATGGCCAGCAGCAGACCGACGCCCTCCATCGGCAGGCCGAGCGTGGACAGGGTGAGGGTGAGCATGACGGTGGCGCCGGTGAGGCCGGCGGTGGCGGCGGAGCCGACCACGGACACGAACGCGATCAGCAGGTAGTCGCCGACGCCCAGCTGGATGTCGAAGATCTGCGCGACGAAGATCGCGGCGATCGCCGGGTAGATCGCGGCGCAGCCGTCCATCTTGGTGGTGGCGCCGAACGGCACGGCGAAGGACGCGTACTCCTTCGGCACGCCCAGCCGCTCGGTGACCTTCTGCGTCAGCGGCATGGTGCCGACCGAGGAGCGGGAGACGAAGGCCAGCTGGATGGCGGGCCAGGCGCCCTTGAAGAACTGGACCGGGTTGACCTTGGCCACGGTGGCCAGCAGCGCCGGGTAGACGCCGAAGAGGACCAGCGCGCAGCCGACGTAGATGTCGGCGGTGAAGGTGGCGTACTTGCCGATCAGGTCCCAGCCGTAGGTGGCGATGGCGTAGCCGATGAGGCCGACGGTGCCGAGCGGGGCCAGCCGGATGACCCACCACAGGGCCTTCTGGAGGAGTTCGAGGACGGACTCGCTGAGGCTGAGGATGGGCTGGGCCCTGTCGCCGAGCTGGAGGGCGGCGACACCGGCGACGGCGGCCATGAAGACGATCTGGAGCACGTTCAGCTCGGTGAACGGCGTGATCACGTCGGTGGGGACGATGCCGGTCAGGAAGTCGATCCAGGAACCGGTCTTCTCGGGCAGCTCACCGTCCTTGGGGGTCAGGCCGGTGCCGGCGCCGGGGTTGGTGACCAGGCCGATGGCGAGGCCGATGGCCACCGCGATCAGCGACGTGATCATGAACCAGAGCAGGGTCCGGCCGGCCAGCCGGGCGGCGTTGTTGACCTTCCGCAGATTGGTGATCGAGACCAGGATCGCGAAGAAGACGAGCGGGGCGACGGCGAGCTTGAGCAGGCCGACGAAGATGTCGCCGATCTTCTCCAGGGTGGTGACCAGCCAGGACAGGTCCTGGCTGCGGGCTATCCAGCCGAGCGCGACACCGAGGACGAGACCGGCGAGTATCTGGGCCCAGAAGGGCACCTTGACGTTTGTGGGGGACGCAGGCTGGGACATGCCGACGACGTTAACACTTGAACTTTGGGAACCTCAAAGCCTGCCTTTGAGAGGCTGGACGGCGAAACGACCCGCACAACGCAAAGCGCCTCGTGGTCCGGTCGATGCGGACGACGAGGCGCGGAAGCGATGTGAGGAGCCTTACGGCCCGCCCGGGTCTCAGGACGTCTGGCCCTGCGCACGGGCGGTGTCGTCGGCCTGGTCCTCCTGGCGGCGGTTGGCGTCGTAGCTGGCCTTGACCTGGTCCACCTTGCGCACGATCCGCTCGGAGGCCCGGTCCCGCTCGCCGCGCAGCACCACGAAGCTGATCGGCGCGGAGACCACCAGCGCGAGCAGCAGCACCCACATGCCGTTGGAGTCGCCGAGTCCGCGCGGGACGAGGCCGGAGTAGACGAGGCCCCAGACGACCACGAAGCAAGCCACGAAGATCCCGAGGCGCATCAGCGTGTAGCGGAGCATCTCAATCCACTCTTCCGATTCCAAAAGGGCACCGTCCAGTCAAGCACGCCGGGCACCCGATCTTGCAGGCGGGTGCGTCCGCGCCTCAGCCCAGCGGCAGCAGCATGATCACGTCGTCGCGGTCGTCGCCCGGCGCCACCCGGATCGCGCCGGGGACGCGGCCGACCTCCTTGTAGCCGCAGGAGCCGTAGAACCGCTCCAGGCCGAGGCCGCCGCGGCAGGTGAGGCGGACGGCCTCGATGCCCTCGCAGCTCCGGGCCGCGTCGGCGGCGGCCGCCAGCAGGTCACGGCCGTAGCCCTTGCCCTGGTGGCGCGGGTGGACCATCACCGTGTACAGCCACAGCCAGTGGGTCATCAGCCGGTGCGTGTTGAAGGTGAGGAACGCGGTGGCGGCGACCCGCCCGTCCTCGTCGTGCCCGACCAGCAACCGGGCCCGCCCGTCCGCCATCGCCGCGAAGTGCTTCAGCAGTTCGGGACGGATCACCTCCGTCGTCACCGGCGGTACGAAGCCGACCGCCCCGCCCGCGTTGGAGACGTCCGCCCACAGCTCGAGGATGCCGTCGCGCAGATCCGGGGTGACGGCCGGGTCGAAAGTGAAAGTAAGGGCCACCGGCTCATCGTAGCCATTACGCCAGGAGGGCTGCCGCCGCTCTCAGATCGTGGACGAGCCCCGCGAAGGCGGCCTCGCGGTCGTCCGCCCGCAGGACCGACGAGGGGTGCACGGTGGCGACCAGCCGCTCGGGGCGCCCGTGGATCTCGCGCTCCAGCACCGTCCCGCGCGTCTCGGTCACCCGGAACGAGCTGCCCAGCAGCGCCTTGCCCGCGGTCGCGCCCAGCACCACGATCAGCTCCGGCTCCACCAGCGCCAGCTCGGCAGCCAGCCAGGGGCCGCACGCCGTCGTCTCCCGCAGGGTGGGCGACTTGTGGATCCGGCGCTTGCGCGGCTCGGACCGGGTGAACTTGAAGTGCTTGACCGCGTTGGTGACATAGGCCTCGGCGGGGTCGATGCCGGCCTCGGCGAGCGCCCGGTCCAGCAGCTTCCCGGCGGGACCGACGAAGGGCCGGCCCTGACGGTCCTCCTGGTCGCCGGGCTGCTCACCGACCAGCATCACGCGGGCGTCCGCGCTCCCGGCGCCGAACACGGTCTGTGTGGCGTCGCGGTGCAGCGGACAGCCCCGGCAGCCGGCGGCGGCCCGGCGCAGCGCGTCCAGACCGGCGCCGTCCGGCACGAAGGGCTCGGCGGTGTAGGCGTCCTCGGAAGCACTCACGACAGCCGGGTACCCACGAGGACGCCGCCCGTCTCAGATCCGCATCGGCTGCGGCGACTCGCGGCGCCCCGCGTCCGGGCCGTCGAACTCCCGGATGATCTCGTAGCGGGTGTTGCGCTCCACCGGCCGGAAGCCGGCGTCCCGGATGAGGTCCAGCAGGTCGTCGCGGGTCAGCTTGTTCGGCGTGCCGTAGTTGTCGGCGTCGTGCGTGATCTTGTACTCGACCACCGAGCCGTCCATGTCGTCGGCGCCGTGCTGAAGCGCCAGCTGGGCGGTCTGCACGCCGTGCATCACCCAGAAGACCTTGACGTGCGGCACGTTGTCGAAGAGCAGCCGGGAGACCGCGAAGGTCTTCAGCGCCTCGGCCGGGGTCGCCATGGTGGTCCGCGCCTGGAGGCGGTTGCGGACCTTGCCGTCCTTCACGTCGACGAAGTCGTGCTGGTAGCGCAGCGGGATGAAGACCTGGAAGCCGCCGGTCTCGTCCTGGAGCTCACGCAGCCGCAGCACGTGGTCGACGCGGTGGCGCGGCTCCTCGATGTGGCCGTAGAGCATGGTGCAGGGCGTCTTGAGCCCCTTCTCGTGCGCCAGCCGGTGGATCCGGGACCAGTCCTCCCAGTGGGTGCGGTGGTCGACGATGTGCTGCCGGACCTCCCAGTCGAAGATCTCGGCGCCGCCGCCGGTCAGGGACTCCAGGCCGGCGTCGATCAGCTCGTCGAGGATCTCCGAGGCGCTGAGCCCGGAGATGGTCTCGAAGTGGTGGATCTCGGTGGCGGTGAAGGCCTTGAGCGAGACGTCCGGCAGGGCCGCCTTCAGCTCGCGCAGGGACCGCGGGTAGTAGCGCCACGGCAGGTTGGGGTGCAGGCCGTTGACGATGTGCAGCTCGGTGAGGTTGTCCGACTCCATCGCCTTGGCCAGCTTGACGGCCTCCTCGATGCGCATGGTGTACGCGTCCTTCTCGCCCGGCTTGCGCTGGAAGGAGCAGTACGCGCAGGAGGCCGTACACACATTGGTCATGTTGAGGTGGCGGTTGACGTTGAAGTGGACGACGTCGCCGTTCTTCCGCGTCCGCACCTCGTGCGCGAGTCCGCCGAGCCAGGCCAGGTCGTCCGACTCGTACAGCGCGATGCCGTCCTCGCGGGACAGCCGCTCACCGGAGCGGACCTTCTCCTCCAGCTCGCGCTTGAGCCCGACGTCCATGCGTTTCGCCTTTCTACGACAGCTGTCGAAAAACCGTACTCCCCGCGGGCTACGCCTCTTCGGGCAGTTCACCCACCCGGTTCTCCCACTTGGTGGAGAGCACGATGGTGGTACGCGTCCGGGAGACGCCCTTGGTGCCGCTGAGCCGGCGGATGATCTTCTCCAGCCCGTCCACGTCCGTCGCCCGCACCTTGAGCATGAACGAGTCGTCACCGGCGATGAACCAGCAGTCCTCGATCTCCGGCAGGTCCTTCAGCCGGCGTGCCACGTCCTCGTGGTCGGCGGCGTCCGAGAGCGAGATGCCGATCAGCGCGGTGACACCGAGGCCGAGCGAGGCGGCGTTCACGGTGGCGCGGTAGCCGGTGATGACACCGGCCGCCTCCAGCCGGTTGATGCGGTCGGTGACACTGGGTCCCGACAGACCGACGAGGCGTCCCAGCTCCGCGTAGGAGGCCCGGCCGTTCTCCCTCAGGGCCTGGATGAGCTGCCTGTCCACCGCGTCCATGCGATTCGAAGCCTTCCACTGAAGTGATCTGAAGAACTGAGCGATGTGGGGGGATCAGTCAGAGGTGCGGGAGCCGCCGCCGAGCTCCCCCTCCCAGCGGCGATAGAGCGTGTGGGGGACGCCGGCCGCGTCGAGGACCCGTCCGGCGACGAAGTCGACCAGGTCCTGGATGTGGGTCGCGCCGGCGTAGAAGGCGGGCGAGGCGGGTACGACGGTCGCTCCGGCGTCGTCCAGGGCGACGAGATGACGCAGGGTCTGCCCGTTGAGCGGAGCCTCGCGGACGGCCACCACCAGGGGCCGGCGCTCCTTGAGCACGACGCTCGCCGAGCGTTGCAGCAGGTCCTTCGACAGTCCGAGCGCGACCCCCGCGACGCAGGCCGTGGACGCCGGCACGATCAGCATGCCCTTGGCCGGGTACGAGCCCGAGGACGGCCCGGCGGCCAGGTCCCCGGCGTTCCAGTACCGCACCGCGTCGAGGTCGACGGTGAAGGCGTCCGGCTTCCCGTCCGCTCCGCGCGCCAGCCATTCCCGCAGGTCGTCGCGCCAGTGCGCGTCCCGGAAGGAGATGCCCGTCTCGTCGATCAGGGTGAGCCGCGAGGCCCGGCTGACCACCAGATCGACGCTCTCCCCGGCCGCCAGCAGCGCCCGCAGCACAGCAGCCGCGTATGGCGTCCCGGATGCTCCGGACACCCCCACGATCCAAGGCGCGCGCTGCGTTTCTCCTGCGTTCACAGCCCCGAGCCTACCGGCGCGCGGGGCGTTGTTCAGGCCGGGGGCGGGGGCGCCTGACTCACCAGATTCCGTTCTCGAGTTCCTCCAGGATCACGTTCCACTGCGATTCCTCGTCCTCGAACGGAGTCGGGTCGAATTCCCGCAGGGTCTCCCGGAACCGCTCCGCGAGTTCCTCCGGCTCCTCCTCCTCGGCGTCGTGCGCGTCCTCGATCCGGCGGAATTCGATGAGGCCGAACATCAGGGATTCCACGTCCCGGTGCAGCGGGACCGGCTTCCAGGAGCCCTCCGGGAATCCGTACACCTTTCCGGACTCCGGGTCGAGCGCCACGACCGATGTGAACAGCGTGCCCAGCTTCCACCAGGACCGGCATTCCTCCGGGCACGGAATCCCATGACGGCCGAAGAAGCCGCCGAGCGCGACCGGGTCGAAACTCGTGTCGTAGGGGTCCTCCGGGTCCATCCGCGACGAGAAGGACACCGAGTGCGGCAGCCCGACGGCGCTGAGCAGGGTGAGGGCCCGTGCGTCGGCGGACGGGCCCGCCTCGTGCCGCGGGAAGTAGACGACATTCTCGAGGCCGTAGGCCCGGATCATTTCCGCAGAGTTCACCGAAGAATTCACGGCGACATCCTACAGGATGCCTTTGAGGCCGGCCCGGTACGTGTTGTGCTCCTTGTTCGTCGTTTTCCCTTTGTCGTCGTAATAGTCCGCCGCGTGTGTCACCTTGAGATCATCCGGGAAGAAATAGTCCAGCCACCGTGCGCATTGTGGATTCTTTACGCATGGCTCGCGTTCCGTGAATATCTCTTTGAGATTTCCCTCGACGCCGCCGTGCAGGAGCGGCCGGCCGATCATCCGCTCGGAGTGCCCCGCCTTGTTGCTGTAGCCGACCAGGATCGACTCGCGCCCTTCGGCGTCGATGTAGCGGCCCGCGGCGTAGTTGGTGCCCTTCTCGTCGCCGCGGGCCCTGCGCGCCGCGACGGTGGCGTCCGCCAGGTCGTACCCCTTCGGGTCGACCTTCTCCGACTTGACCCGCCCGTCGTGCTCGGCGTCGGCGTAGAAGACGGCCTTCTGCGCGTCGGTGGTCGGGATGTGGATCTTGTCGTTGGTGTCGATGACCCCGTTGAGCCGGGTGCGGTCGTGGTCGTCGAGGGCGTTGGTGCTGCCGTCGGCGTGCAACCGGTCCACCGAACCGTCGGCGTTGAGCAGGTACGTGCGGACCTGCTTGGCCTCCTCGCCGATCTGGGTGTCGTTGCCCTTGTGGGTCTTGGAGGTCGCCTTGACCTTGTCCGGAACGGTCTCGGTGACATGCTTGGTGATCTTCTTGACGGCCTTCTCGGCGCCGTTGAGCGCGCCTTCCAGCACGCCGTCGAAGGTGGCCGTGAACGGGTCCTTGCCCTTCGTCTTGCCGAAGGAGCTCTTCGCCTTGCCGAACGGGGTGGCGATCGCGAGGCTCAGCTCGCCGCCGTGCGCCGCGACCTTCCCGGCCCCGTCCTCGAACTCGAGGTGGTCGATGTGCAGTTTCTTCTCGCCGACGCCCCCGTCCGGGCCGCCGCCCCCGCCGGCCGAGGCCAGCTGCATCCCCGGGCCCTTCTTCCCGCCGCCCTCCCCCGGCGGCAGCTGGAAGGCACCCTCCACCAGGTCCAGGACGGCGTCCTCGGCGAGCTTCTCCAGCTTCGCGGTGACCGGCTCGGTGACCCGGGTCGTCAGCTCCTCCACGATCCGGTCCACGGCCTCGTCGACGATCCGCTTGACCAGCTGCCGCATCGCGGCGATCTCGGCCGCGCCGATCAGCGCGGACAGGCCGCCGGTCACCACGGACAGGCCCAGCGAGATGCCCACCGACCCGGCCATCACGGCCAGTTCCACCTCGGCCTTGCGCTTCATCCCGAAGATGATGTCGGCGACCACGTCACAGGCGTCCGCGAACAGCCGCGCGATCTCCGGGACCTTGTCGAGGTGCTCGGCCTTCACATGGCCCCAGTGCTTCTCCATGGCGTCGACGGCCCATCCCTCGGAGGAGGAGAGGATCCTGCCGAACGCCTTGTGCGCGTCGCCGCCGTGGCCCTCGAACTTCTCGGCGAAGTCCCGCATCGAGGTGGCCATCTCGCGGTAGTCGTCCTCGTCGACGTTCGGGAAGTTGATCCCGATGAAGTCCAGGATCTCGTCCAGCCACCCCGGGATCGTGTAACCCATCCCCCGCACTCCTCCCGTCGAAGTCCCGCTCCGCCACGGGACTTTCAGCGCGCGCGAAGACCCTAACGACCGTCGCCGGGAGGGACGCAAGGGAGCCCCCGGGAGTTGCGACACTTCTGTGAAGAACGACGCGGCGCGCCGGACGGGGCGTCAGACGGGGCGCAGGGCCACCAGGGTCTCCCTCGTGCCGACGATCATCCCGCCGTCCGGGGTCACCGCCACCGCCGTGACCGGCTGCCCCGGCCGGAACGACCGCAGTACGCCGGTGTCGAGGACGTGATGGTCCACCCGGCCGTCCGACCAGGCCACCGCCAGCACCGGGCCCGTCCCCGTGACCTCGCGCGCGCTCAGCGCCGTGACCGCCTGCCGGCGTCGCACCACCGGCTCCGCCAGCGGATCGCCGCCCGGCCCCCAGGCACGCACCTGGCCGTCGGCGCCGCCGCTGTAGAGCAACGGCACGTCGTCCGGCGGCAGTTCGCACAGCGTCAGGGCGGTGACCGGGCCCTCGTGCAGGCGGGCCGAACGGCTCACCGCCGGCAGGTGCACGGTGCCGTCGCCGCCGCCGACCGCGGTCAGTCCGCTCGGGCTCGTGGCCAGCGCCGTCACCTCGCAGGCGGCGCGCAGCGCCTTCGCCGCCTCCTCCTGAGCGGGCCCGGCGTCCTCGGCGAGCAGCGCCTCCAGACCGGTCGGGCGGGGCACCAGGTCGCGGTCGACGTGCACCCGGCCGTGGGCGTCCAGGACGAGGACGGCCCCGTCGGGCAGCCCGGCCACGGACGTCACCCCCGGGTACGGGGCGGACAGGCGGCCCTGGGCGGCGGCCGTCCCCGGGTCGAGGAGACGGACCGTGCCCTGGTGGTCGCAGCTCAGCAGACGCCCGCCGGTGAGGGTCAGGGCGAGCGCCGGGCCCGGCCACGGCGGCCGGACGTCACCGCGCACCCGGGACCACACCAACCGCCACGGGGCGTCCGCCGCGGCCCGGTCCAGGGCGGGCGCCAGCCGCGGGTCCGCGCCGTCACCGAGCGCGGCCCGCAGCGCCAGGGCCCGCCCGGCGGGCGGCTGACCGGCGACCAGCGCCTGCCCGGCACGCAACCACGCCTCCCGCAGCCCCCCGTGCGCGTCGGCGGCCGTCTCGTACGCCGTCGTCACCCGGTACGGCTCGGCACCGAGAACGGCGACCGGGTCGTCCAGGTCCGGCAGCGGCTCCTCGGAGCCGGCCCGCTCCGGCGCGGAACGCGCATCCTCCCGAGGTTCCTCGTCGGACGCCGCGTGCTCCTCGGCCCAGGACGCGCGCCGGGACTCGTCCGTCCAGCGGGGGTCGTCCAGGTCGAGGACGGCGGCTCGGTCGGCGGCGGCCGGCAGGGCCGGTTCGCCGGTGCGGACCTCTATGAGCAGCCGCAGCCGCCGTACTCCGGTGAGCAGGTCGACGAAGGCGGCGGTCGCCGCGAGGTCGGCCGCGGCGTGCAGCTCGGGCAGCACGACCAGCGTCCGGCGGCCGTCCGCCGCCAGCGCCCTCGCCAGCTCACCCGGTGTCCGCGCCGCCACCCCCAGCTGATCGGCCAGCATCCACGCCATCGCCCGGACGCCGAGCCCGGCCGCCGGCACGAAACCGTGCACCCGGCGCTCCGTCCCCGTGCCCGGCCGGGTGCCGTGCCCGACGAGCCAGGCGAGCAGCGTCGACTTGCCGCAGCCCGCCGAACCCGTGACGACGCACAGCCGGGGCGCGTGCGGGTCGGCGAGCCAGCCGAGCAGGGCCGCCGCGGCGGGTTCGCGTCCGCCCGCGGGCCGCGCCCAGCGCTGCTCGCGGGGCACCGGCGCGGTCACCGCGAGCCCTGCTGGGCGGCGTGCGTGATCAGCTCCTTCATGCCTTCCTCGCGGGAGTCCGCGGTGTCGCCGTAGTCGAAGCTGTGGCTGAACCGCGCGTGCGGGAAGAGGCGCTGGAGCCAGACGGCGCAGTAGTGGCCGGGCATCATGCACGGCTGGAGTTCGGTGTACACCCGCCGCACCTGCTCGGGCTCGACGCCCTGTCCCGCGAGCCGGTCCCAGATCAGCTCCTCCGGGTGCGGCCGGCCGGGCCCGGTGGCATCGGTGACGATCTGCTTCTCCCCGTCGCCGTCGACGTACTCGAAGGCGGCGGAGAACGGGAAGTTCAGGGTGTGGCGCACATCGTCCAGGACGCGCGGCCACCAGCTCTCCCGGTTCTCGAACGCGGCCGGGTCGAGGGAGCGCAGTTCGGCGTTGAGTTCCCGGAAGGCAGCGGCGGCGACCGGCAGGCTCTCGGCGGCGGCGATGACGGGCATCCGCCGGTCGAGCGCGGCGAGCGACCGGACGAAGGCGTCCACGCCGGAGCCGACGTACAGGTCGTCCATGCCGAACTGGCCGAGGAACAGGGCCCGTACCGTCCCGTCGGAGCGGACGCAGACCTGGCCGAGGCGGTCGGTCCCGAGCCGCACCTGTTCGGCCGCCGCGCCGGGCACCGTCACGCCGTGGTGGCCGGCGAACAGGCCGAGCGTCGGCGCGTCGGTCTCGCGGGCGGCGGTGAAGTACGGGCCGACGTGCAGCGGCACCCCGGTGCGGGTGAGCAGTTCCCGTGCCGCGTCGGGGATCCCGCCGGCATAGGCGGCCGGCAGGTCGAAGCGCCGCATGCCCTGCGGGCCGAAGTGCCGGACGGACGGATCCGACGGGCCCGACGGGTCCGACGGATCTGACGGCGGGGTGGTCTCGGGCGGCATCGGATCCCTCTCACAGACGGGTCGCAGACGGGCCATGGAACGGGACCGACCCTAGCCTCCGGGCCGGTCCCGACGACACCCGAGGCCCGGCTCAGACCGTCAGACCCCGCACCACGAGATCCAGCAGCGCGCAGGCGAACAGGGCGATGCCGATGAAGCCGTTGACCGAGAAGAACGCCCGGTTCAGACGGGTCAGGTCGTGGGGGCGGACGATGCTGTGCTCGTAGACGAACGCGCCGGCGACGATCAGCAGGCCCAGCCAGAAGAACACGCCCGCGTCCGTGGCCAGCGCGTACCAGACGAACAGGGCCGTCGTCACGGCGTGGCAGGCGCGGGCGCCCCAGATGGCGGCGGGGATGCCGAACCGGGCCGGGACCGAGCGGACGCCGATCTCGCGGTCGGTCTCGACGTCCTGGCAGGCGTAGATCAGGTCGAAGCCGCCGATCCAGATGCCGACGGCGAGACCGAGGACGACCGCGTCCCAGGACCACTCGCCGGTGATCGCCAGCCAGCCGCCGATCGGGCCCATCGCCTGCGCGAGGCCGAGGATGGCCTGCGGGAAGTTCGTGAACCGCTTGCCGTAGGGGTAGACCACCATCGGCACCACGGCCACCGGGGCGAGCGCCAGGCACAGCGGGTTGAGCAGGGCCGCCGAGCCCAGGAAGACCGCCACCGCGATCAGCGCGCCGGTCCAGGCGTGCCGCACGGACATCGCGCCGGTGACCAGTTCGCGGTGGGCGGTGCGCGGGTTGCGGGCGTCGATCTCGCGGTCGATGATCCGGTTGACCGCCATCGCGAAGGTGCGCAGACCGACCATGCAGACGGTGACCAGGAGCAGCCGGCCCCAGTGGATGTTGCCGTCCAGCTCGAACATCGCGGTGAGGGCGGCGATGTAGGCGAAGGGCAGGGCGAAGATCGAGTGCTCGATCATCACCAGGCGCAGGAAGGCCTTGGTGCGGCCCGGCCCGGGGATCGCGGCGGAGGCGCTGCTCACAGCCCGTACTCCTTCCACCGGCGGTCCACCATCGCCGCCGTGCGCGGGTCGGACTCCACCATGTCCGGCCAGCCGCCGTCGCGGGTGTAGCCCTCCTCGGGCCACTTCCTCGTGGCGTCGATGCCCGCCTTGCCGCCCCAGAACTGCTGGTAGGAGGCGTGGTCGAGGTGGTCGACGGGGCCTTCGACGACCGTGAGGTCGCGGGCGTAGTCGGTGTTGCCGAGCGCCCGCCAGGCGACCTCGTGCAGGTCGTGGACGTCGCAGTCGGAGTCGACGACCACGATCAGCTTGGTCAGGGACATCATGTGCGCGCCCCAGACGGCGTGCATCACCTTCTGCGCGTGCTTGGGGTACTTCTTGTCGATCGAGACGATGGCGCAGTTGTGGAAGCCGCCCGCCTCGGGCAGGTGGTAGTCCACGATGTCCGGGACGATGATCTTCAGCAGCGGGAGGAAGAACCGCTCGGTGGCGCGGCCCAGCGGGCCGTCCTCGGTCGGCGGGCGGCCGACGACGATGGACTGGAGCAGCGGCCGCTTGCGCATCGTCACGCAGTCGATGGTGAGCGCGGGGAACGGCTCCTGCGGCGTGTAGAAGCCGGTGTGGTCGCCGAAGGGCCCCTCGGGGAGCGTCTCGCCGGGCTCCAGCCAGCCCTCCAGCACCACCTCGGCCTGCGCCGGCACCTGGAGCGGGACGGTCTTGCAGTCGACCATCTCGATCCGCTTGCCCGCGACGAACCCGGCGAACAGGTACTCGTCGATGTCGCCGGGGAGCGGGGCGGTGGAGGCGTACGTCACCGCGGGCGGGCAGCCGAAGGCGATCGCGACCGGCAGCCGCTCCCCGCGGCGCGCCGCGACCTGGTAGTGGTTGCGGCTGTCCTTGTGGATCTGCCAGTGCATGCCGATGGTGCGCTTGTCGTGGCGCTGGAGGCGGTACAGCCCGAGGTTGCGGATCCCGGTCTCCGGGTCCTTGGTGTGGGTGAGCCCCAGGTTGAAGAAGGAGCCGCCGTCCTTGGGCCAGGTGAACAGCGCGGGCAGCGCGTCGAGGTCCACCTCGTCGCCGTGCAGGACGACCTCGTGCACCGGGGCGCCGTCGGACTTGACCTTCTTCGGCGGTACGTGGGTCATCGCGCCGAGCTTGCCGAAGGCCTCCCGCACGCCGACGAACCCGTGCGGCAGCTCGGGCTTCAGCAGCCCGCCGATCTTGTCGCTGATGTCGCCGTACGACTTCAGTCCGAGCGCCTTCAGCAGCCGGCGGTCGGTTCCGAAGACGTTCATGGCGAGGGGCATCGACGACCCCTTGACGTTCTCGAAGAGGAGCGCGGGACCGCCGGCCTTGTTCACCCGGTCGACGATCTCCCCGACCTCCAGGTGGGGGTCGACCTCGACCTTGATGCGCTTCAGGTCTCCCTCGCGCTCCAGTGCCCTGAGCAGGGAGCGAAGATCGTCGTAAGCCATGGGGTCCAGTATCCCCGAGGGGCTACCCTGGCCCCGTCACGGGGGCCGCACGCGCGATTCCCGATCACCGTTCCACTGGGGGTGCACCGATGCTCCGGGTTCTGATGTTCGTCGTTCCACTGGCGCTGAGCGTGTACGCGTTCATCGACTGCATCAGCACGGACGAGCGGGACATCCGGCACATGCCGAAGCCGCTGTGGGCGATCCTGGTGCTGCTGTTCCCGCTGGTCGGGTCGGTCTCCTGGCTGATCGCGGGCAAGCGGCGCAGCCCGGCGGCCGAGGGCTGGTCGGGGGTGCGGGCGAACCGCTCGCGGCAGTGGGTGGCCCCGGACGACAACCCCGAGTTCCTGAAGTCCCTGGACAAGGACCCGGACGAGGACGAGCGGAAGAAGCGGGACGAGCCCTGACGCGGAGCCGCGGCCGGACCCGGGCGCGGCGCCGGCCCGCAGGCGCAGCGGATCTGGCCGGGCAGGCCCTCTGCGGCGCCTGCGCCGGGACCCGGTTGCCGGCGCCGGCCCGCACGCGCGGCGCGTTCTAGCCGGGCAGGCCTTCCGTCGCCGCGCGCAGGGCCGTGTGGAGGCAGGCGGCCAGCGCCTCGGCGGTCGCCTCGCCGCCCTCGTCGCAGCGGGCGGCGAAGTGCTCCGCCGCGGTGCGCAGCGCGCCGTTCACCGTCGTGGCGTACACCTTGAGGCGCAGATCGTCGGGGCTCAGGCCGAAGCGGTCGGCGAGCAGCCGGCCGATGACGGGCAGCGCGTCGTCGTGCGCCTGGAGCCAGACCGCGCGCAGCGCCGGTTCGCGGACGGTCATCCGGATCAGGTCCAGGACGGCCGGGTCGACGGCCGGCAGGGCGCCCCGCCGGCAGGCGTCGGTCAGGTGGTCCGGCAGCCGCCGGTCCTCGGGCCAGCGGCGCAGCAGTTCCGTCGCGGCGTCGAGGCCCGCGGTGAGCAGGGGGCGTACACAGCCTTCCTTGGTGGGGAAGTGGCGCCACACGGTGCGCGCCGAGATGCCCACGGCCTGGGCGATCTGGTCGCCCGTGGTGCCGCCGACCCCGTGCTCGGCGAAGAGGCGGACGGCCGCGCGGGCGATCTCCAGACGCAGGGCCGCGCGTCGTCGTTCGTTCAGTGACGGCGTCGCCCCGTCGGTCACCGCTGCCCACCACCCCTGTGCCGTCGGTCAGCCGAAGCATAGTCAGGCGCACGGAACCGACACATGCAGACGTCTTGTCACTGAGTGACAGCCGCTCTTACTCTCCAGTAGCTGACTCGCGAGTAACCCCGTTGGCCCGGGCCGCAGTTCGCCATCCGACGCAGCTACGAAGCTACGAAGCAGGGAGTGAGCCGCATGATCCGCGCCATCGACCCTCCGGACCGCCCCGCAGCCCGCTCGACCGGCCGGCGCCTGCTCGCCGTCACCCTCGCCGCACTCGCCTGCCTGAGCTGGCAGGCACTGCCCGCGACGGCCGCCGACACCGGCCCCGTGGTCTCCCGGGGTGTGCCGATACCGGCCTTCTACCAACCCCCGGCATCCCTTCCGGCCGCCGACGGCGCCCTCGTGCGGACCGAGCCGCTGCCGCTGGCGCTCAGCCTGCCCGGCCTCGGCGGACGCCAGCTGCCCGGCACCGCCACCCGGCTGATGTACAAGTCCACGGACGCCGGCGGCGGACCCGTCGCGGTCACCGGCGCCTACATCGAGCCGGCCGCCGACTGGAGAGGCCCGGGACCGCGGCCCCTGGTCGCACTGGCCCCCGGCACCATGGGACAGGGCGACCAGTGCGCGGCCTCCCTCGGCCTGGAGAAGCCGATCAGGCTCAACGGGCAGTCCGTGTCCGTCGGGTACGAGGACCTGGCCGTCCACCGGCTGCTCGCCACCGGCGTCGCGGTCGTCGTCACCGACTACGCCGGGCTCGGCGCCACCGACCGCGTCCACACCTACGTCAACCGCGTCGACGGCGGACACGCGCTGCTCGACGCCGTCCGCGCGGCCCGCAACCTGCCCGCGGCCTCCGTCACCGACGCCTCACCCGTGGGCCTGTACGGCTACAGCCAGGGCGG
Organism: Streptomyces sp. NPDC001532; assembly: GCF_040298625.1. Lineage (NCBI taxonomy): Bacteria > Bacillati > Actinomycetota > Actinomycetes > Kitasatosporales > Streptomycetaceae > Streptomyces > Streptomyces sp. NPDC001532. Next base: position 65,799 of record NZ_JBEPAL010000036.1, on the reverse strand, counting down.
CGGGGCGAGCGCGTCCGCCGCCGAGCTCCAGCCCGCCTACGCACCCGACATCACCCTGTCCGGCACCTACTCCGGCGCCCCGCCCGCCGACCTCGCCGCGGTCATCGACGGCATCGACGGCAGCGCGCTGGCCGGCGCCCTCGGCTGGTCCGTCAACGGCTTCCTGCAGACCACTCCCGAACTGCGGGACATCGCCGACCGGCACCTCAACGCCCGCGGGAAGGCCGCCCTGAACGACCTGTCCACCATGTGCGTCGGCGACGCCATCTTCGGTTACGGCTTCCGCGAGAGCGCCTCGTGGACCACCGACGGCCGGTCCCTCGGCGAGCTGGTGGACAGCGAGCCGCTGCTGGCGGCCACCCTCGACGACCAGCGCATCGGCAAGCTGCGGCCGGCGAGCCCGGTGCGCCTGGCCACCGGCGTCCGCGACGACATCGTCCCGCACGCCCAGTCCCGCCGACTCGCCGTCGACTGGTGCGCGCTGGGCGCCCAGGTGACCTACGAGCCGGTCCGGCTGCCGAACCTCGGCGACGGACTGCTCACCAACCATCTGGCGCCGCTCCTGGTCGACCAGGGGGACGCCGTCGACTGGCTGACCGACCGTCTCTCCGGCAGGCCCGCCGGCTCCGACTGCGGGTCCCTGCCCAGCCTGCCCTGACAACCGGTTGCCCAGCCTGCCTGACAACCGGTTGCCCGGCCTGCCCCGACAACCGGGACGAGCACCCGGCCGCCGGGCGGGCCGGGCCGCTCAGACGGCGGACCAGCGCTGCGAGGCCTGCCCGGCGCAGGCCGCCGTCACCACCCCGCTGTTCATGCCCAGGTCGAGGCAACCGCCGTTGGCGGCGTTCACCAGCGAGCCGCCCGAGCCCGACCGCCACAGCTGCGAGCCCGAGCCGTCGCAGGAGTTCACGAAGACGGCCTGGCCGAGCGTGTTCGCGGCCAGGCAGGCCCCGCTCCGCTGGTTGACCAGCCGGAAGCCGCCGGACGCGGTGCGCACGGTCCAGGAGGTGCCGGAGCCGGAGCAGCCGCCGGTGCTCGCGGCGCCGTAGACCTGGCTGAGGCAGCTGCCGTCGTCGCCGTTGCGGTAGCGGCTGGAGGCGGGGGACGGGGCGGCGGTGGGACTCGTCCCGGTCGAGCCACCGGAGCCTCCTGAACCGCCAAAGGTGCCGGTGGCTCCGCCGGAGGCACTGCCGGAACCGCCGGATCCGCTCCCGGAGCCTCCGGTGCCCGACGAGCCGCCGGAACTTCCCGAACCACCTCCGGCCGAGCCCGCCGGCCCGTCCGCCGGGACCGGCCCGCCGCCCACGGCACCACCGCCCCCGTCCCCGGTGCCGGCCTTGTCCGCCTCGCCCTTCCCCGGCGAGGCGGACCGCCGCTCGCCGGGGCTCTCCGCCTCCGACGGCCGGTCCCGCGCCGCCGGCCCGGTGGGCGTGGGCGCGGCCGGCGAGGAGACGGCGGCCGTCGGCGTGGCCCGCGCCCGGTCCCGCGGACCGGAGTCGTGCGGGAGGTACTGGAGGGCGAGGGTCGTGGTGGTGGCCACGACGACGACCGGGACGACGGCCAGGACGACACGGGTACGCCGCCGCTCGCGCCGTTGCGGCGGGGACGGCGGCGAGGACTCCGGCGGGGACTGCGACGGGGGCCGCGGCCCGGGTTCGCCGAGCGTCGGCGCCGTGAGCGAGGGCAGGTCCTCCGGGTCCGGCACGGTCGCCGCGAACTCGGCCCGCTCGGACAGCTCCCCGGCGACCGGCTCCGGCCACAGCGGCGTCTCGAACGGGCCGTGATCCTCGGCGAGTTCGAGGAGTTCCACCGCGGTGGGCCGGCCTTCGGGGTCCTTGTCCAGGCAGGCCGCGACGGCCTCGGCGAGGCCGGTGTCCAGTTCCCGCAGCGGCGCGAGATCGGGCTGTTCGTGCACGATCCGGTAGAGCACGCCGTGCCCGGAGTCGTCGCCGAAGGGCGGACGCCCGCAGGCGGCGAAGGCGAGCACCGAGCCGAGTGCGAAGACGTCGACGGCACCGGTCACCAGCCGCGCCCCGGAGGCCTGCTCGGGCGACATGTAGGCGGGCGTGCCCACCACCATGCCGGTGCGGGTCAGCTGGCTCTGCTCGGCGGCGCGGGCGACACCGAAGTCGATGAGGGTGAGCCCGTCGCGGGTCAGCATGACGTTGGACGGCTTGAGGTCCCGGTGCACCATGTCGAGCGCGTGCACCGCCGCCAGCGCCGAGGCCGCCTCCCGCAGCAGCGTCCACAGCGCCCGCGCGGGCAGCGGGCCGCCGTAGCGGACCAGGGCCTCGTACAGGGTCAGGCCCGGTACGTAGGCGGTCGCGAACCACGGCGGCCGGGCCTCGCGGTCGCCGGCGAGCAGCGGCGCGGTGGCGGTGGCGGGCAGCCGGGCGAGGTTGTCCAGTTCATGTCCGAAGCGGCGGACGAAGTCCTTGTCCTCACCGACCACGGAGGGCCGTAACTGCTTGACCGCGGCGTACCGGCCCTCGTGCACGCCGAGGTAGACGCGTCCCATGCCGCCGGCCCCGAGCCGCCCGAGCAGCGGGACCGGGCCGATCCGCCGGGGATCCTCGTCCTCCAGCGGCTCGACCCCGGGACCTCGGCTCATCGGGCGTACGCCCCGAGGCCGACCAGGCAGTACACGTACTCGTTGACGGTGGCGCCGTTGACGGTGTAGCGGGAGGAGAAGGCGTACTCGGTCCGCGGGTTGTCGTTGCACTCGTTCATGTCGGAGGTGAAGGGGATCGACTCGATCACCTTGTAGTGCGCGTCGGACGCCGAGCAGTCCACCTCGTCGACACCGCTGACGCTCTGCGCGGTGGTGGAGTCGGGGAGTTGGCCGTTGAGGCAGGTCCCGGAGGTGTAGGGATCGGGCGCCTCGGACTCGGTCGCCTCGGCGTACGGGTCCTCGGTGTACGGATCCTCCGTGTACGGGTCCTCGGTGTACGGATCCTCCGTGTACGGGTCCTGCGTGTAGGCGTCCTCGGTGGCCGAGGCGTAGGGCGAGGAGCCGGCATAGGTGTCCGACGACGAGCTGTCGTCGCCGGTCTGGTTCGTGCAGCCGGTGGCCAGGAGCACGGCCCCCGCGACCGCGACCACCGCAAGGAACCCACGAGCCCCCGCACCGGGCTGCTGCGTTGTCTGTGACATGCCGTCAGTCTGGAGCAGCGGACAGTGATACTGGAAGATCTTTCTAGAAAATATCTCTAGAAATCCACGTGATCTACGCTGCCCGCATGAGCCCCAAGCAGCAACGAGGTGCGGCGACCGCCGAGGCCCTCCTCGACACCGCCCTGCGCGTCTACGCCGAATGCGGCGAGCAGGGCCTCACCGTGAGCGCCGTCACCAAGGCGAGCGGGGTCAGCCTGGGGAGCCTCTACCACCACTTCGGCAGCTTCGACGGCCTGCTGGACGCGCTGACGCAGCGCTGGCTCGACCGGCTCCTGGGCGAACTGGTGGGAGCGCTCCAGCGAACCCGCACCGCCCGTACCGGAATCGAGGCGCTGGTGCGGACGTATCTGGTCTTCGTCCAGGAGCATCCGGCCGCGTCCCGGCTGCTGCACTCCTCGCGGGCCGACCGCCAGAGCATGGCCGTGGCCAAGGAGCTACGGGACACCCAGGAGGCCCGTGTCTCGGCGTTCGGGCTGTGGATCCAGGCGCACGTCGACACCGGCGAGGTGGCCCCGCTGCCCCAGCCGCTGATGGAGTCCCTGGTCCTGGGCCCCGTGGTGGCGGTGGCCCGCCGCTGGCTGTCCGGTCTCGACGACGTCGACCTGGACGAGACGGTGCGCGTGCTGCCGGACCGGATCTGGCGGTCGGTCGCGGCCTAGAAGCCGTCGGGCCGTTCCCGCCCGGCCCGCGGCGTCCGCGGCGCCCGCGTCAGCGCAGCCGTGACGACGACAGGATCGACAGCAGGTGGGCCGGGACCATCAGCCAGGTGATGACCGCGAGACCGGCCAGGGCCCAGCGGGTCGCCTCCACGCCGCCCAGCGCGAGGTCCGCGACGGCGGCGGCCAGCAGCACCAGGGACGCCTCGATGCCGTTGGTCACGCGGTGGATCCTGAACGCGGCGGCCACCCGCCGTACCGTCGCCACGCCCTGCGAGCGGGGCCGGGTCGCCTCGTCGTCGGCGACCGTGAGGCCACGCCGGGCCCGGGCCACGTCCACCAGGTCGGTGGAGGCCTTCAGCAGGACCACGCCGAGGGCGGTGGCGATGCCGAGGGAGAGCCAGCCGCCCAGGCCCGACTCGGCGGCCCGGAAACCGGCGCCCGCCAGCAGGGCCGCGTCGGCGAGGTAGGCGCCGAGGCGGTCGACGTAGATGCCGGTCGCGCTGTTCTGCCCCTTCCAGCGGGCGACCTCGCCGTCCACGCAGTCGAAGAGGAGGAACAGCTGCATCAGCACGACGGCGAGGACGGCACCGGTGAGGCCGGGGATCATCAGGGCGGCACCGGAGGCCACGCCGCAGACCACCATCGTCCAGGTGAGCTGGTCGGGGGTGACGGGGGTGCGGACCAGCTGCCGGGTCAGCCGGAGCGAGATCCGGCGCATGTAGAGGCGGCCCGCCCAGTGTTCGCCGTTACGGCTCGCGAGCTTCGCCTGCGGCTGGCAGACCTCCCGCAGCTCCTGAAGCGCCGGAGCAGCACCCATGTCGTTCCTCCCGGGGACCCAACTGCCGCTGTCGGGCGCGGCGATGATCGGGAAAGGTTACCGACCGTTCGAACGGGCGCCGCGCCGGGGGGCCGCCGCCGATTTCGTGACCCAACGGACACCACTGGATCTAGGCCGAACCAACGCCCTCTCTTTACCCTGGAGTTGGGGATCGCGTCGGACGGGGGAGGTTCGGTGCACAGACCGTTGCACGGGCGTGGGGCGCTGTTCGAGACGGATCCGGCCGGGCTCGCGCCCCGGCTGGTGGGGCTGCGTCCGCACCAGCACCGCGCGGTGCCCGTCGAGCACCCGCGCGAGGTGCCGTTCGTCGTGCTCACCGGTGCCCGCGGGCTCGGCAAGAGCGCGGTCCTGCGGGAGCTGCGGGACGCCTACCAGGGGCACACGCCGGTCGCGCTGGTCGACTGCGCCGCCACCGAGTTCGCCGCCCCGCCCTCCGGGCGGCCCGCCGAGGCCTGGTCACCGCTCGCGCAGGCGCTGCTGGTCGTCGCCGAACAGCTCGCCGCGCCGGTCACCGGGGCCGGGCGCATCCAGTTCCCGCGGCTGATGTCGGGGCTGGTCGCGGTCGCCGCAGGCGGCTGGGGCGACGCCGACTCCGAGCGCATCCGGCGCGAGGTGGAGCGGATCCTGCTGCTGAACGAGAGCGGGTCCTGGCTGTCGGGGATCGCCGGGCGGTGGGCCGGGCGGGTCGCCGCCAACGTGGTGACGGCGGTCAGCGGGACCGGGCAGCTGCTCACGGCCGCGATCGAGGCGACCCTCGACTCGCTGTCCGAGGGCTTCGGCAACCGGCGCCACCAGCGGGCCTCCATCTGGTACCGGGACTACCCCAACGCCGGCGGGCACGCCCGGCGCGGACTGATGCTGCTCTCCGGCCACTTCCGGGCGGGCGGCACCTCACGGCAGCACGCCGAGCGCCATCTGGTGCGGGCGCTGCTCGCCGACCTCACCGACGCCTACGCCGGGGTACTGCCCCGGATGCAGCGCCTCGGACGGCCGCTCGTCCTCGTCGACAACGCGCAGCACGCGCCCGGACCGGAGCTGATGGACGCCGTGCTGCGCGACCGCGCCGAGGGCGTCGCCGACCGGGTGGTGTTCGTCGCCGGGCTGCGCGGCAAGGGCGAGTTCCTGCGCAGGGCCGTACGGCGGGAGCTGTCCGAGCTGGCCCGGCGCACCGACTGGACGCCGGAGGCGGGGGCGCCGTCCTCGCGGGCGCTGCTGGTGACGCTGCCGCCGCTCAGCCCCGACGACACCCTGCACATCGTCGGCGCCGCCTGTGAAGAGCTGGCCGTGCCGCCGCAGCTCCCGCACGCCACCCACCGGCTGACCGGCGGCAACCCGCTCGGCATCACCGTCCTCGCCGAGGCCGCCGCCCAGCAGCTGCCCGGCGCCACCTCGCTGGGCGAGCTGCTGACCGCGGAGGTGCGGCTCGCCGAGGACCAGGCCGGCGCCCCCGCCTACCGGGAACTCCTCGACCGGCTCGTGCCCGCCGACCGGCTCGGCGAACTCACCGTCCTCGCCGCCGCCCACGACCACGACTCCGCCTGCGCCCTCGCCGACGCGCTGCTCTCCGACGACTTCGGCCCCGCCGACGTGCGCGCCCTGCAGACCCGGCTCGCCGCCGAGGGACAGCCGCTCGCCGCCGGGCAGTTCGTCGGGGACCCGTTCGTACGGACGCTGCTGCTGCTGCGGCTGCACCACCTGGACGCCGACCACGCCCGGTGGCGGCAGGCGCACGAGCGGCTGATCCGGCACTACGCGCCCGACGGCGCCGACGACCCGCCGGCCCGGGCCGGTTGCCGGCTGCACCACGAACTCGCCCTCGGCCGGCCCGAGCCGGCCATCGCCCACCTGCGGGACGCCTTCACCGCCCTGGACACCCGCACCTGGCTCGCCACCCTCCGCTTCGTCGCCGCCGCGCCCTACTTCCACGCGCACGACGCCCAGGGCCGCGACTTCACCGGGCAGGGCGACCGGCGGGCGGCGGTCGCGCTGGGGCGGACCGACGCGGCGTACGCGGTGCCGGACGGGGTGGACACGGCACTGCATCTGCGGGTGCGGCGGCTGCTGCACGCGGTGTGGCAGCTGTCCGACCCGCTGGTGCTGCCCGACCCCAAGGTGTGCGACCGGCTGCGCTTCGAGCTGGAGCAGCTGTCCGACCTGCGGCCGGCGGGCAACGCGCTGCTGTGGCGGACCTCCCGCGAGTGGCCCGAGGACGCCCTCGCCGGACGGCCGCTGCGGCTGCCGGAGGACGACGACCAGGACGACGGGGAGGCGTGATGGCACGCGGATTCGGGGCCCGGCTGCGCGAACACGTCTGGGAGATCCCGCTGCGCCGGTATCTCGCCCTGCTGCTGACCGCCGCGCTGCTGGCGGGGCTGGTCCTCGCCGTCCGCACGGTCACCCGCGAGGACCGCTCCTGCGCGCCCGGGGTGGTGCGGCTGGAGGGCAGCGACGAGTGCGTGGGCGTGGCGACCACGGCGTACGACTTCGGGCAGGAGCGGCTGCGGGACACCCTGCGGGCCATCGAGCGGGAGAACCGTTCCCTCAAGGAGGGCTCCTACGTCACCGTCGCGCTCCTGGAGCCGTTCACCGCGACCGACCGCGACACCGTCAACCACGTCCTGCACCAGCTCCAGGGCACCTATCTGGCGCAGTACCAGGCCAACCACGCCGCCAACGGCCAGACCCCGGCGATCCGGCTGGCGCTCGCCAACCCCGGTGCCTCCGGCGAGCACTGGGAGCACACCGTCGACCAGCTGGAGCGGATGGCCGACGGCCCCGAGCGGCTGCGGGCCGTCACCGGGATCGGGCAGAGCACCGACAACACCAAGAACGCCGTACGGGAGCTGACCCGGCGCGGCATCCCGGTGATCGGCTCCTCCATCACCGCCGACGACCTCGCCAACGGGCAGGACGGCACCGACCCGTTCCCGGGCCTGGCCCGGGTCTCCCCCACCAACACCGACGAGGCCCGCGCGCTGGCCTCGTTCGCCAAGGTGACGGCGGGGCGGGCGCTGCTGGTCCACGACAAGCCGGGCGATCCGTACACGCGCACCCTCCAGGAGTCGTTCGCGCGGCTCATCGAGGGCTCGCCGTACGAGCCGCAGCCGTTCACGCCGCCCGCCGACCGCAGCCAGGAGGGCACCACCGCCAACACCTTCCGGCAGATCACCCATCTCGTCTGCGACACCTCGCGGGAGACCGACACCATCCTGTTCGCCGGCCGCCACACCCAGCTGCGGCAGTTCGTCAACGCGCTCGGCCGGCGCGGCTGCCAGGACCGCGAGTTCACCGTGCTGACCGGGGACGAGGGCTCCTACCTCACCGGTGACCGCGATCTCGACCGCGGCGCGCTGCGCAACCTGTCGGTGCGCTACACCGCCCTCGCCCACCCGGACGCGTTCGCGGCCGATCCGCCGAAGAGCGGCGGCTCGACGGCCGACACCGAGGCGCTGAACGGGCTGCTGGCGAGCGGGAAGCGGGAGCCGGTGGGGCCGATCGGACCGATCACGCTGGAGGACGGCCAGCTGATCATCGCGTACGACGCGATGCGGCTCGCCATCCACGGCATCCGGGAGGCCACACCGGACGGGCGGACCGACCCGCCGCTCGCGGACGTGGGCCTTCAGTGGCCGCAGGTGAAGGGGTCGCTGCGGGTGAACGGGGCGAGCGGCTGGATCTGCCTGGACGTGCACGGCAACCCGTACGACAAGGCCGTGCCGATCGTGGAGCTGACGGCCGAGGGGCGGGCGCGGTTCGTGGAGATCGCGTGGCCGGAGGGCAAGCCGCCGGGCAAGGAGTGCCTGCCGCCGTCGTAGCGGCGGGCGTCCGCTCAGGCGAGGTCCAGGTGCTCGATCAACTGTTCGAATCGAGCGCGCCAGCGCGGCTCCGTCTCGCCCTCGCCCTCGAACTCATGGGTGAAACGGAGCACGCACGCCGCCTCACCGTCCCGCTCCAGATGGAAGCGGATCCTGCCGCCGCCCTCCACCGTGTACTCGGCGACCCGGTCCACGTCCCAGGCGGTGACCTGGCCGGACCCGAGGTCACCCAGCGCGACCGCACCGCCCAGCCGAGGCTCCAGCTCGGCGCCCTGGGCGCACCAGGACGCCAGCCCCTCGCCGCTGGCCAGCGAGGGCCAGACCGACTCCATGCGCCGCGGGAGCCGCACCAGGAAGTGCAGGATGTGGGTGTTCCCGTGGGTCTGGCTGATGCCCTGTTCTATGGTTCCGGTCATTCCGGTCATGACACCAGCCTGACCCCTGGGCCGGCGATCTGCACCCGAGCGGTCGATCAGAAGCCGACGGCCTGGAGCGCCCCGAGGCCGACGTCGGCGTAGGAGTGCTTGCCGGAGACGAAGATGTTCACGCCGTAGTAGTTGAACAGCCAGCAGCCGAAGGCGAGCAGCGCCAGATAGGCGGCCTTGCGGCCCTTCCAGCCGGCCGTGGCGCGGGCGTGCAGGTAGCAGGCGTAGGCGACCCAGGTGATGAAGGACCAGACCTCCTTGGGGTCCCAGCCCCAGTAGCGGCCCCACGCGTCGCCCGCCCAGATGGCGCCCGCGACGATCGTGAACGTCCACAGCGGGAAGACGGCCGCGTTGACGCGGTAGGAGAACTTGTCCAGCGAGGCGGCGGCGGGCAGCCGCTCCAGCACCGAGGTCGCGAACCGGCCGGGCCGGCCGCCGGAGGCCAGCTTGTTCTCGTAGGAGTCGCGGAACAGGTAGAGGATCGTGCCGACCGCGCCCAGGTAGAAGACCGCGCCGCAGAAGATCGCCGTGGAGACGTGGATGTACAGCCAGTACGAGTGCAGCGCCGGGACCAGCTGGTCACTGGCGGTGTACAGGACGGTGACGGCGAGACCGAGGTCGAGCAGGACCGTGGTGATCAGGAAGAGCCCGATCCAGCGGACGTTCTTCCTCAGCGCCAGCAGCAGGAGGTAGGTGCCGACGGCGACCGTGGAGAAGGTGATGTTGAACTCGTACATGTTGCCCCACGGCGCCCGCTCCACCGAGAGCGCCCGTGCGAGCACACCACCGAACTCGATCAGGAACCCGAGCACCGTGAGCGAGACGGCGATACGCCCGTAGAGGTCGCCCTTCTCGGTCCCGCCGTGCGCCCCGGGCCCGTCGGGCACGTCCCGCGCCCCGGCCTGCGCCCGCACGGTGACCTTCGGCCGGTCCAGCACGGCGGTGCCGCCGGCCGACCGCACGGTCACGGCGGGCGCCTCGGACCCCGCCTTCGCCGGGGTCAGCGCGGCGGCGGTGCGGCCCACCTTGCTGCGGCTGCCGAAGAGCCATTCGGCGATGTACGCGAAGAAGGCCAGGGTGTAGACGGCCATCGCGGAGTAGATCAGCGTATTGCTGAGATTCGCGAGACTTTCGTTCGTCGCGGCGGCGAGAGTCACTTCTGGTCAGACCCTTCGGCAGGTACGGGGGTTTCTGAGGGGTCGTCGGCATCGGGCGCGCCCGGTGCCTTCTCGTAGAGGGTGGCGGCGAGCTCTCCCAGTTCCTCGGGCACCTTGGCGGACTCGCTGCGGCCGAGCCCGGCCATCTCGACCACGGTGACGCCGTCGGGGCCCTCGGTCGCGCGCACCCACACCCGTCGCCGCTGGATGAACAGGGAGGCGGACAGGCCCAGGATCGCGATCACCGCGCCGCCGAGCGCCCAGCCGCCGCCCGGCTCCTGGACCACCTGGAAGCCGGCCCACTCGCGGACCTCCCGCTCGAAGGTGATCGAGCCGGCGCCGTCCGGGAGGGTCAGGGTGTCGCCGGGCTTCAGCTGCTTCTTCAGCAGCTCGCCCTTGCTGTCCTCGAACTCCTTCAGATGCGTCTTGTCCAGCTGGTACACGCTCTGCGGGATGCCCGAGTCCACGCCGAGGTCGCCGTGGTAGGCGGAGACCGCGAGCATCGGGTTCACCAGCGCCGGGAACTGCGACAGCATCGTGCCGCCGCCGTAGGTCGGCAGGAAGAACAGGTTGAAGCCGAGCTGCTCGCTCTTGCCCTTGGCGTCCTTGTAGCCGTCCATCACCTTGACCACGCCGGAGGAGGTCACGTTCCCGTCGAGCGGCAGCAGCGGCACGGCGTCCTGGTAGACGACGTTCCCCTTGCCGTCGCGGACGGTCACCACCGGCGCGTAGCCGTGGCTGACCAGGTAGACCTTGGCGTCGCCGATCTCCAGCGGCTCGTTGACCTCGACGGTCGTGCTGCGCTCCTTGCCGTAGGCGCCGCTGCTGTAGGACAGCTCGGCCTGGTAGGTGCGCGGGGTGCCCCGGTTGGGGCCGCTCGTCTCGTAGGTGCCGGTGAAGTTCTTCAGGTCGAAGCTGAACGGCACCAGGTCGTCGTCGGCGAACAGGCTGCCGGACTTGAAGTCGTCGTACTGGGAGAGCGTGTTGGCGAACCCGTCGCCCTCCACCACCAGCTTGTTGCCCTCCGACTTGAACAGCTGGCCCCAGCCGAAGGCGATCAGCAGCACGATCAGCGCGATGTGGAAGGCGAGGTTGCCGACCTCGCGCAGATAGCCCTTCTCCGCGGCGACCGCGTCACCGGTGACATGGGCGCGGAAGCGCTGCCGCTTCAGCAGGGCGAGCGCCGCCTGCCGCACCTCCTCGGGCGCGGCCTCGGTGCGCCAGGTGGTGTGCGCGGGCAGCCGGGTCAGCCGCTTGGGCGCGGCCGGCGGCCGGCCGCGCAGCTGGCCGACGAACTGCCAGGTGCGCGGGACGATGCAGCCGATGAGGGAGACGAACAGCAGGATGTAGATCGCGGAGAACCACACCGAGCTGTAGACGTTGAAGAGGCCGAGCTTGTCGTAGAGCGGCGCGAGGGTGGTGTGCTGCTCGCGGAAGTCCTCGACCTTGGTGGCGTCGATACCGGTCTGCGGGATCAGCGAGCCGGGGATCGCCGCCAGCGACAGCAGCAGGAGCAGCAGCAGCGCGACCCGCATCGAGGTCAGCTGCCGCCAGAACCAGCGGACCCAGCCGAGCACGCCGAGCGCGGGCAGGTTCGGGGCCTCCTCGCGCGGAGCGGTGGACAGCTGGGAGCCGGCCGCTCCGAGGTCCTGGTCCTTGTCCTGGCCCTCGGGGGCGCTGGTTGTCGTCTTGCTCATGAGTCAGATCCCCACAGTGAAGCCGTTGGACCAGGTCTGCATCTCCTGCACGAAGCGGTCCCAGGCTCCGGTCAGCAGCAGCACACCGGTCACGATCATCATCGTGCCGCCGATGCGCATCACCCAGACATAGTGGCGCTTGACCCAGCCGAAGGCGCCGAGGGCCTTGCGGAAGGCGACGGCGGCGAGCACGAAGGGGACGCCGAGGCCCAGGCAGTAGGCCACGGTCAGCAGGGCGCCGCGGCCGGCGCTCGCCTGCTCGAAGGAGAGGGCCTGCACGGAGGCGAGGGTCGGGCCGATGCAGGGCGTCCAGCCGATGCCGAAGAGGGCGCCGAGGAACGGCGCGCCGAGCAGGCCGGTGGTGGGCCGCTTGTGGAAGCGGAACTCGCGCTGGGTGAGCCAGGGCATCAGGCCCATGAAGAAGACACCCATGAGGACCATGAGCACACCGAGCACCTTGGACAGCACGTCCTGGTGCTCCCGCAGCGTGAAGCCGAAGTAGCCGAACAGCGCCCCGCCGGAGACGAAGACGGCGGTGAAGCCGAGGACGAAGAGGGAGGCGCCGGCGACCATCCGCCCGCGCCGGGCCTCGGCCAGGTCGGTGCCGCTGACCCCGGTGACATAGGACAGATAGCCGGGCACGAGCGGCAGTACGCACGGCGAGAAGAAGGAGACGAGCCCGCCGAGCACGGCGATCGGCAGCGCGAGCAGCAGCGCGCCGTGCATCACCGTGCCGTTGTAGCCCGTCGCGGCGGCGAGAGTGGCACTCACGTCACTTCTCCGCGAGGACCGGCTCGATCATGCCGCGCAGGTTCTCCTCGCTCAGCGCGGACAGGGCACGGGCCGCGATCCTGCCGTCCCGGTCGATGACCAGGGTGGAGGGGACCAGCTGCGGGTTGAGGGTGCCCTTGCCGAAGCGGAGCATCAGCTTGCCGGTGGGGTCGTACAGGCTCGGGTAGGTGATCCCCTGCTCCTTCTCGAAGGCGAGCGCGGGGGTGGTGCTCGTGTCGCGGGTGTTGACGCCGACGAACTCGACGCCCTCGTCCTTGATGTCGCCGTAGACCTTCTGGAAGTGCTTGGCCTCCAGCCGGCAGGGACCGCACCACGATCCCCAGAAGTTCACCACCAGCACCTTGCCGCGGTAGTCGGCGGTGCTGAGCGGCTCGCCCTCGATGGTCTTGCCGGACAGCTCGGGCGCCTCGGCGCGCTCACCCCGGGCGGCGGTGGCGATGCCTTCCTTGCCGGTGACGAGATTGGTGTCGCCGCCGCCGCCCGAGGTTCCCCCGGACGTGCACGCGGACAGCGCCAGCGCGGTGACGACGGCACCGGCGGCGAGCAGGGTGGTACGGCTGGCGGCACTCATGTGAAAAGTTTCGCATGCCCGTTCCAGGGATCTCGGGCACCCCCCTTACCGGAGCAAACCCCCATTTCAGAACCGCCTCCAGCCCGCGGCCGGCGCCTGCCCCACCTCCAGGGTGCGCAGCTTGTCCAGCACCTCGGGCCGCTGGACGTCCAGCCAGTCGGTGAACTGCCGGAACGAGACCAGCCGTACGTCCTCGCCCTTCTCCTTCTCCCGTGCGATGTGCTTCAGGGCCTCCTCGACGGCGTCCATGTAGATGCCGCCGTTCCACTGCTCGAAGTGGTTGCCGACGAAGAAGGGTGCACGATTTGTCTCGTATGCGCGCTTGAATCCCTGGATGTAGGCCTGCGTCGCCTGCTCCCGCCAGGCCGGGTGGCGGTAGGCGGGCGCGTTGGTGGAGTTCACGGACTGGTTGGCGAGGATGTTGTAGTCCATCGACAGGACCTCGAACGAGCGTCCGGGGAAAGGTATCTGCTGGAGCGGAAGGTCCCATATGCCCTGTTTCCTCCCCGGCCACACCTGACGCCCGCCCGGCGACGAGGCGTCATAGCGCCAGCCCAGCTCCCGCGCCGTCGGCAGCAGCCGCTCCTGGCCGAGCAGACACGGCGTACGGCCGCCGACCAGCTCCTTGTCGTAGTCGAAGGGCAGCGGCGGCAGATCGGTCCACCCGGTGTTGGTCCGCCACTCCTTCACGAAGGACTTCGCCTGCTCGATCTCGCTGCGCCACTGCTGCGGCGTCCAGTTGCCGACCGAGCCGGAGCCCGCACAGAAGTGACCGTTGAAGTGGGTGCCGATCTCGTGCCCGTCCAGCCAGGCGCGGCGGACGTTCTTCAGCGTCTCCTTGATGTGGTCGTCGGTGAGGTAGCCGATGTCGGAGGCGCCGCGCAGGTTGTTCGGCGGGTCGTAGAGCCGCTTCTTCGACTCGGGCAGCAGATACAGCCCGGAGAGGAAGAAGGTCATGTGCGCGCCGTGCTCCTTCGCCAGGTCCAGGAAGCGCGGGAAGAGACCGTTGCCGACCTCGCCGGCGCCGTCCCAGGAGAACACCACGAACTGCGGCGGCTTCTGACCCGGCGCCAGCGGCTCGGGCGCGGGCGGCTGGTGGGGCTGCCTGCCGGTCCAGGCGGTGGAGCCGTCGCCGATGGGACGCACGGGCGGCGGGCTGGGCTTGCCGGGCCTGCTGTCCCCGGAGGCGGAACCGCCGGGGCGGGCCGGGCCCTCTGAGGGGGTGTGGGTCCCGCACCCCGCGACACCGAACGCGGCGGCCGCCCCCGCGCCGAGTCCGATCGCTCCCCGTCGGCTGATGTGACGCATACCGTCCCCCGTCCGTCGTGCTCTGTGGTGGTCACCCACTCAGAGGCCACGACGGACGGGAAGGTTCCCCCGAATCGTCCGCTTTTCGTAACAACTACGGGGATATGCAGTGAAGATCGGCGGTCGGTCCGTTACGCCCCGAACGCCTTGTCCTGGCCCTTCACCGGCTTCGCCCCGGCCCGCAGATGGACCGGCACCAGATCGATGGCGGGCTCGCTGTAGCCGACCGACACGATCCGGTCGCCCTCGTAGGTGAAGGACGTCAGCGAGGCGAGCGTGCACTGCCGGCGGCGCGGGTCGTGCCACAGCCGCCGCCGCTCGACGTAGGACCGCACGATCCAGATCGGCAGCTGATGGCTGACCAGCACCGCCTCGTGCCCGCGGGCGGCGTCCTTGGCGGCGTCCAGCGCGGCCGTCATCCGCACCACCTGGTCGATGTACGGCTCACCCCACGACGGCTTGAACGGGTTGACCAGGTGCCTCCAGTTCTCGGGCCGCTTGAGCGCCCCGTCGCCGACCCCGAAGGTCTTGCCCTGGAAGACGTTGTCCGCCTCGATGAGCCGCGCGTCGCTCGCCACGTCCAGCCCGTGCGCCTTGGCGATCGGCGCCGCCGTCTCCTGCGCCCGCTCCAGCGGGGAGGCGCCGACATGGGTGACGTCCCGGCCGGCCAGGTGCTCGGCGACCCGGTCCGCCATCTGCCGGCCCAGCTCGGAGAGGTGGTAGCCGGGCAGCCGGCCGTAGAGCACGCCGTCCGGGTTGGCGACCTCGCCGTGCCGCATCAGATGGACCACAGTGATGTCGCTCATCGCTCGGTCGCCTCCGCGGCCGCCCGGGCCGCCGCCGGAAGGGCGTCGGCGATCCGCTGCACCGCCCGCTCGTCGTGGGCGGTGGAGACGAACCAGGACTCGAAGGAGGACGGCGGCAGGTAGACGCCGCCCGCGAGCATCGCGTGGAAGAACGCGGTGAAGCGGAACGACTCCTGCGCCTTGGCGTCGTCGTAGTCGCGCACCGGGCGGTCGGTGAAGAACACCGAGAACATGTTGGAGGCGTTCTGCAGCGTGTGCGCGACGCCCTCCTTCGTCAGGGCCTCGCTCACCAGCGCCTGGATCTGCCGCGACACGGCGTCGACCTTGGCGTAGGCCGCGTCGTCGAGCAGCCGCAGCTGGGCGAGCCCGGCCGCGGTGGCGACCGGGTTCCCGGAGAGGGTGCCGGCCTGGTAGACGGGCCCGGCGGGCGCGAGCCGCCCCATCACATCGGCCCGCCCGCCGAAGGCGGCCGCGGGGAAGCCGCCGCCCATGACCTTGCCGAAGGTCAGCAGGTCCGGGACGACCCCGTCGACCCCGAACCAGCCGGCGCGGCTGGTGCGGAAGCCGGTCATCACCTCGTCGGAGATGTACAGCGCGCCGTTCTCGGCGCAGGCGTCCTTCAGCCCCTGGTTGAAGCCGGGCAGCGGCGGCACCACGCCCATGTTGCCGGGCGAGGCCTCGGTGATCACACAGGCGATCTCACCGGGGTGCGCCTGGAAAGCGGCCCGCACGGCGTCGAGATCGTTGTACGGCAGCACGATGGTGTCGCCGGCCTGGGCGCCGGTGACACCGGGCGTGTCGGGCAGCGCGAAGGTGGCGAGGCCCGAGCCGGCGGAGGCGAGCAGCGCGTCGACGTGCCCGTGGTAGCAGCCGGCGAACTTGATCACCTTCGACCGTCCGGTGAACCCGCGGGCGAGGCGGATCGCGGACATGGTCGCCTCGGTGCCGCTGGAGACCAGCCGCACCTGCTCCACCGGAGCCACCCGGTCGACGATCTCCTCGGCGAGCGCCACCTCGCCCTCACCGGGCGTGCCGAAGGAGGTACCGCGGGCGACGGCCTCCTGCACGGCGGCGATGACCTCGGGGTGCGAGTGCCCGAGGATCATGGGCCCCCAGGAGCACACGAGATCCACGTACTCCCGCCCGTCGGCGTCCGTCAGGTACGGTCCCCGACCGGACGCCATGAACCGGGGCGTCCCGCCCACGGCGCGGAAGGCGCGGACCGGCGAGTTCACGCCGCCGGGCGTGACGGCCGCCGCACGGTCGAACAGTGCCTGCGAGACAGGCGCTTCGTATGAATAGGGCAGTTCGCTCATGACCTGCGACTTCTCCGACTTCTCGGACTCCGGCTGCTGGGTGACCTCCTCAGGGTAGGCGGCCGGAGAACCGAGCGTGGGCCCCCACCCATCTGCGAAACTGGGCATGGCTTGGTCAGAAGGCCGCACGGATCCCGCGGACAGGTGTTTCCACGCACGTTTCGTCGCGTGGCCGTGGGGGAGGTCACTGACACGATGATCGGGTTGCGCGGCGGGGGCCACGCGTCCTAGAAAAGCAGTCGGGTGGAGATATGCATCGCGGTGGCGGACTGGGCGAGGGGACTGACGACCTGGGTCCTCGACGTGCCCGGCGGGGAAGGCACCGACGCGAAGCGGAGGACACTGCGCAAGCACGTCAGGCACGGGACATGCCGGGTGAACCGGAGCGGCTCGACCGACGTATGGACGGACGGATCGACCGCCTCGGGGCGGGGAGCGGGAATGGTGGTCGGGTGGGGGTGACGTACAAGTACTTCGGCGCGCCGGACGGCGCGACGGCGGCCCGTGTCCCGATCTCGATGCGCCCCGAGGAACTCGGCGGCGACGAGCTCGGCATGAACGGCATGTTCACCAAGATCAAGCCGGAGACCATGGCCGCGATGGTCCTCACCGGCATCGAAGGCGTCCCGCTGCACAAGGTCCCGCCCCTGGAACTGGTCGTCCTGCACCCCGACTACGCGGTCGTGAAACTCCCCATGACGGTCGTCGACCCCCTCCGCGGCATCGGCGAGGAAGCGGTCGGCGCGGCGGCCTTCATCTGGTCCACGGTCCCGGACCGGGGCGGCCCGCGCGACGCGTTCAACGTGTACCAGCTGCTGCACGAGTGGCAGGACTTCTCGCACCGGCTGCACGAGGCGGGGCATCAGCCGTACTGCCTGGTGTGGCCCTGAGCCGGAAGGTCCGGTGACGGCGGGCGAGGTCTTCGGGCCTCGCCCTTCTTCGTGCCCACGAGGAGCCGGCGGGCGGGCGGGCCGGCGGGCGGGGCCGGCCCGCACACCGCCTCGACGTGCGCGCTCCGGCGGCCGGTGCCGGGAGGGGAGCCGTCTTCGTCGGTCGGAGCCGGACATGGTCAAGGCCGTCCGCCGGCGCTGCCCGGACTGGTTCGACGGCAAGGCCGCCCATCTGTGGGAGCACCCGCCGGTCGAGCAGGCCAAGCGCTGCGTCGACGTGATCTGCGGACCGGAAGGGGCCTGGCCAAGGCTCGGGAGTACAGCGACGTCGGCGGCCCGCGCTGCGCGGCCACCCCGCCGAACCGCGTCGTCTTCGCCGACCCGGACGACGCGGCCGCCGAGGAGACCCTGGCCTGCGTCCACGACCGGCTCGGCCACGGCGCCGAGAACGGGCCCTGGCGCGACTTCCGCCTCACCGCCGCCATGGAACCGCGCCACGGCGAGAACCCCGCCGTCCTGGACCCCGCCGCCCCCGAGACGGCGGCGGCCCTCACCGCGAGCATGCCGCTCGACTCCGTCGCCGTACGCGTCGACGGCCCCCGCGCCTGGCACGAGGACCTCGTCATCGGCCTCGTCGTCACCGACGAGGGGCGCCGCCACCGGCTCTCCCCGCGCGACGGCGTCCTCACCCACCGCGGTGTCCCGGCCGACGGCGCACCGCCCAGGACGCCCGCCGGTCTGGCCCTGACCCTCACCAGGCCCCGGTCGCTCGGCGTCCTCTCCGGCCGGGGGCTCGACGGTGTGACGGTCGACGGCGGCCCGTCCCTGCCGGCGCGCCTCTTCTCGTACGTCACCGAACCCGACAAGGCCTTCCCCGTCGTCACGCCGTGAGCCGCCCTGCGGGACGCACCCGCGGGGCGGACCCGTTCAGCAACAGGCGCTCGCCGCGGGCTTGGTGAGGGTGTCGGCGTCGGCCTTGACGACGTACACCTCCCAGGGCTCCCGGCCGGGGCCATGGACCCAGACCTTGTCCTGGAGGGCGTAGCAGCAGGTGGTGTCGGCCTCCTCGGTGGTGGTCAGGCCCGCCTCGCTCAGACGGGCGGTGGCGGCGTGGACGGACTCGGTGGATCCGACCTCGACGCCGAGGTGGTCCAGCCGGGTGGCTTCCTCGCCGGCGCCTTCGATGAGGACGAGCTTGAGCGGGGGTTCGGCGATGGCGAAGTTGGCATAGCCGTCGCGGAGTTTGGCGGGTCCGGTGCCGAACAGCTTGCTGTAGAAGGCGACGGAGGCGTCGAGGTCGGGGACGCGCAGGGCGAGTTGTACGCGGGACATGGCATGTCTCCTTGTCTGACCGGGGGTTCAGCAGCCGCCGGAGGTGGCGGCCGGGGCGCCGACGCCGATCCGGAGGGTGGCCGGGGCGCCGCAGCAGCCTCCGCCTTCGCCGGCCTCGGCGGTTTCGGGGGCGTCGTAGAGACCGGCGCCGCCGCACACGCCGGTTTCCGGGAGCACCAGCTCGACGCGCTCGGCGGCGTCGCGGTCGCCGGCGAGCGCGGCGGCGACGGAGCGGACCTGCTCGTAGCCGGTCATCGCCAGGAACGTGGGCGCCCGGCCGTAGGACTTCATGCCGACCAGGTAGACGTCCTGCTCCGGGTGGGAGAGCTCGTTCACGCCGTGCGGGTAGACGGTGCCGCAGGAGTGGACGTTCGGGTCGATCAGCGGGGCGAGCGCGGTCGGCGCCTGGAGGCGTTCGTCGAGGCCGAGGCGGATCTCGGAGAGGAACGACAGGTCGGGGCGCAGGCCGGTCAGCACGATGACCTCGTCGACCGGGTCCAGGCGGCGGCCGTCCTCGGCGACCAGGACGAGCCGGTCGCCGTCACGTTCCACAGCCTGAGCGCGGAAGCCGGTCACCGCGCTCGCGTGGCCGTCCTCGACGGCCGCCTTGGCCCGCAGGCCCAGGGCGCCGCGGGCGGGGAGCTGGTCGGCGGCGCCGCCGCCGAAGGTGTCGGCGCCGATACCGCGCCGCAGGACCCATGCCGTGTGGGTGCCGGGCTCCTCCCGGGCGAGGTCGGCGAGGCCGGCCAGCGCGGTGAAGGCGGAGGCTCCGGAGCCGACGACCGCGGTGCGCCGGCCGGCGTACCGGGCGCGGACCGCCGGGTCGCGCAGGTCGGGGACGCGGTAGGAGACGCGGTCGGCCGCCGCCCGCTCGCCCAGGGCGGGCAGGCCGTCGGCGCCCAGCGGGCTGGGCAGGGACCAGGTGCCGGAGGCGTCGACGACGGCCCGCGCGGCGATCCGCTCCTCCTGGCCGTCGGCCCGCTCGACGAGCACGGTGAAGGGCTGCTCCTCGCGGTCGGCGTCGACGATGCGGTCGCGGCCGGCGCGGGCCACGCCGGTCACCGTGACGCCGTAGCGGACCTTGTCGCCGAGGACGTCGGCGAGCGGCTGGAGGTACCGCTCGGCCCAGTCGCCGCCGGTGGGGTAGGCCGCGCCGTCCGGGCGGACCCATCCGGTGGGGGCGAGCAGCTTCTCGGCCGCCGGATCGGTGACCTCGGCCCACGGGGAGAACAGGCGGACGTGCGCCCAGCCGCGCACGGCGGTGCCGGCGGAGGGGCCGGTCTCCAGGACCAGCGGTTCCAGGCCGCGCTCGACGAGGTGGGCGGCGGCGGCGAGGCCGACGGGGCCCGCGCCGATGACGACGACGGGCAGCGGGCGGGTGGCGGGCGCGTTCACGATCTCCCCTTTGCTTCGACATTCGTCGATGGCTTGTACGGCCAGCATGGCACCTGCATCGACAAGCGTCAACATAGACACTCATCAAAACAAAGGTTCTGGTTCGACATGTGTCAACATAGATGCATGTCGAACACGAAGGTGCTGCCGCTGATCGAGCCCGACTCCGGCGCCGTCGCGCCCTGCTGCCCGCCGCTCACCGAGCGCCCGTTCACCGCGGACGAGGCCGAGACGGCCGCGCGGATGTTCAAGGCGCTGGGAGACCCGGTGCGGCTGCGGCTGTTCTCCGCGGTGGCCTCGCACGAGGGCGGCGAGGCGTGCGTGTGCGACATCTCCGACGTGGGCGTCTCCCAGCCGACCGTCTCCCACCACCTGAAGAAGCTCAAGGAGGCCGGCCTGCTCACCTCCGAGCGGCGCGGCACCTGGGTGTACTACCGGGTCGAGCCGTCCGTGCTGGCCGCGATGGGCAAGCTGCTGACCGTCGCGCCGGTCACGCCGGTCAGGGCCTGAGGCCGGCCGCACCCGCGGGGCACGTCACTCGGCGGTCTCCCGGCCGGTCATGAAGACCAGGGCCACCAGCGCCAGTCCGGCCACGGCGCCGATGAGCTGCATGCCGATGAAGACCGGGACCGATGCGGGCGCGATGCCCGCGAAGGTGTCGGTGAAGGCGCGGCCGATGGTCACCGCCGGGTTGGCGAAGGAGGTGGACGACGTGAACCAGTAGGCGGCGCCGATGTACGAGGCCACGGCCACGGGCGCGAACCGCAGCCGGTCGGTGCGGGCCAGGCCGAAGATCAGCAGGATCAGTCCGGCGGTCGCGACGACCTCGCCCAGCAGCAGATGACCGGCCGAGCGGTCGTGGGTGGACCACTTCACCAGCGGCTCGGCGAACATCGCGTCGGCCAGGACCGCGCCCGCGATCGCGCCGGCGGTCTGAGCGGGGAGGTACACCGCCGCCTCGCGCAGCGTGACGCCGGCGCCGCCGCGCCGGGCCGTCCACCACTCGGCCAGGGTGACGGCGGGGTTGAAGTGCGCGCCGGAGACCGGGCCGAGCAGGGTGATGAGAACGCCGAGGCCGAAGACCGTGGCCATGGAGTTGGCCAGCAGCTGCAGACCGACGTCCTCGGTCAGCCGCGTGGCCTGGATGCCGGAGCCGACGACGACGGCGACGAGTGCCGCCGTGCCGACCAGTTCGGCGGCCGCCTTGGCGAGCAGCGGAGGGCGCCGGGGCGGAGTCGCGCCCGGAGCGGGCCGCGGCTCGACGGCGGGGGCGACGCGGGCGCCGGGGGCAGCGGGGGATTCCCCTCCGCCGTGCTGGGCGGCCTCGGTGGCGGTCAACGGAACTCCTCGGTGCGGGTCGCCGTCAGGGCGGGTGATCAGGGACAGGAACGCTTCACTCGGTGCTCGGCGGTGGTGCGGGCGCTCTGGGCGAGTTCGGCGAACCGTCCGGCGAGCGAGTCGATGACGTCGGGCTTGAGCCGGTAGTAGGTGAACCGGCCGCACGGCTCCGTCTCCACGACCCCCGCCTCGCGCAGCACCCTCAGATGGTTGGAGAGGTTGGTCTGCCGGGCCCCGGTCTCCTCGATCAGATGCGTCGTGCAGAGCGTCTCGCGCGCGAGCAGGGTGACGATCCGGAGGCGGAGCGGGTCCGCGAGCACCCGCAACAGATCAGTGTCGACTGACGTCAGCATGGGCTGATACTTTCACATCATTCCTGGCTGATACGAGCCCGGCCGATCCGCTGACGAAGGAAGAACCGATGTCCTCCCGCCCGCTCGCCTCCGTGCTGTTCGTCTGCGTCCACAACGCCGGGCGTTCACAGATGGCCGCCGGATTCCTCTCCCACCTCGCGGGCGACCGGATCGAGGTCCGCTCCGCCGGCTCCGTGCCCGCCGACCAGGTCAACCCGGCCGCGGTCGAGGCGATGAAGGAGGCGGGCATCGACATCGCCGGCCAGAGGCCCAAGGTCCTCACGACCGAGGCCGTCCAGGCGTCCGACTACGTCATCACCATGGGCTGCGGCGACGCCTGCCCGGTCTTCCCCGGCAAGCGGTACCTCGACTGGGCCCTGGAGGACCCGGCGGGCCAGGGCATCGAGGCCGTCCGCCCGATCCGCGACGAGATCGAGAAGCGGATCGAGGCGCTGATCGCGGAGATCGACGCGCAGCGAAAGGCCTGACCCGGGTCAGGGGCGCCCAGGCTCCCCGCCACCCCCCACCGTGAACCCGATCACGACCCCTCCGCCGTCCCGTGGGCAGGCGAACGGGGCGCCGCCGTGGGCCTGGGCGACCTCGCGGACGATGGAGAGGCCGAGGCCGGAGCCGGGCAGGGAGCGGGCGTCGGGGGCGCGGTAGAAGCGGTCGAAGACGCGGACCAGGTCGGTGTCGGCGATGCCGGGGCCGCGGTCGCGGACCTCGACGCGCAGCGGGCCGGGAGGGGCCGCCGGGCCGGTGACGACGAGTTCGATGAGCGCGCCGTCGGCCCGGTCGAACTTCGCCGCGTTCTCCACCAGGTTGGAGATGGCCCGGGTGAGCATGCCGGGCCGTCCTTCCGTGGTGGTGTCGCCGCTGACCTGGAGGGTGATCTCGCGGCCGGTGCGGCGGCGGGCGAGGCCGGCGACGTCCTCGGCGAGGTCGGCGAGGTCGACGCGCTGCGGCGGCTCGCTGTCGGACTGGCCGGCCGCGAGGTCCACCAGCTCGTTCACCAGGTCGGTCAGTTCGCGCGCCTCCTCGCCCAGGTCGGCGACCAGTTCCGCGCGGCTGGCGGGCGGCAGTTCGTCGATGCGGCGCAGCAGGGAGATGTTCGTGCGCAGCGAGGTGAGCGGCGTGCGCAGTTCGTGGCCCGCGTCCTGGACCAGGCGGCGCTGGTCCTCCTCGGACTGGGCGAGCCGGCCGAGCATCCGGTCGAAGGCGCGGCCGAGGCGGCCCACCTCGTCGTGGCCGGTGACGGGCACCTCGATGCCGAGGCGCCGGGTGCGGGCGACGGCCTCGGCGGCGTCGGTGAGGATGACCAGGCGCCGGGTGATGCGCCGGGCCAGCCACCAGCCGAACAGTCCGGCGCCGGTCACCACCGCCGCCATCAGCAGCAGGGTGCGCTGCTGGAGGGCGCGCAGCAGGTCCTCGGTGTCGCTGAACTCCTGCGCCACCTGCACCGCGCCCCGGCCGCCGCCGAGCGCGACGGTGGCGACGCGGTAGATGTCGTCGCCGACGTCGACGTCCTTGTGCACGACGAGTTCTCCGGCGGTGCGCGCGGCGGCGATCTCGCGGTCGGAGCCGGTCACCGGGAGGCCGGGGTTGCCGCGGTCGACGACGCCTCCGTCGGGGCCGAGGACCTGCACGTCGGTACGGGCCGGCCGTACCAGGTCGTGGCCGGGCGCGGAGGAGGAGAAGTCGGCCGGGCTCATCCGGTCCTGCCGCACCTCGCCCCGCAGGTCCTGCACGACCTCGTCGAACACGGACTGCTGGTCGACGCGGACCAGCCGGGCGGCGGCACTGTAGGAGAGGATGCCGACCAGGACCGTGACGGCGGCCGTGACCGTCGCGAAGGACACCGCGAACGTGGTGCGCAGCGACACCAGCCGCGGTCGCCAGCCCACTCAGTTCTCCCGCAGCACGTAACCCACCCCGCGCACCGTGTGGATCAGCTGCGGGGCGCCGGGCTGGTCGAGTTTGCGGCGCAGGTAGCCGACGTAGACGGCGAGGTTCTTGGAGCCGGGGCCGAAGTCGTAGCCCCAGATGCGGTCGTAGATCGTGGAGTGGTCGAGGACGATCCCGGCGTTGCGGACCAGCAGTTCCAGCAGCTCGAACTCGGTGCGGGTGAGCTCCAGCTCCCGCTCGTCCCGCCAGGCCCGCCGCGCCTGCGGGTCCATGCGCAGCCCGGCCGCCCCGATGGTGCGGCCCTCGATGGTGCGGCCCTCGGCCGTGCGGCCCTCTGCCGTGCGGCCTCTCGCCGCCCGGCCTTCCGGCGGCGCGGTGGCGGGGCCCGGCTCGGGCGCGTCGGCACCGTTCCGCGGCGCGGTGCGCCGCAGCAGCGCCCGCAGCCGGGCGAAGACCTCCTCGACGTCGAAGGGCTTCACCACGTAGTCGTCGGCGCCGGCGTCCAGGCCCGCGATCCGGTCCGCGGTCTCCACCAGCGCCGTCAGCATCAGGATCGGCGTGCTGTCCCCCTCGGCGCGCAGCACCCGGCACACCTGGAGCCCGTCGATGCCGGGCATCATCACGTCGAGGACCAGCACATCGGGCGGGGTGCGGTGGGCCTGCGCGAGCGCCTCGACACCGTCGGCGACCGCGGTGACCCGGTAGCCCTCCAGGGTCAGGGCCCGTTCCAGGGCGTGCCGGATCGCGCGGTCGTCTTCGGCGAGCAGAACAGTCGGGGCCACGCGTCCCAGTGTGGCAAAGCCGTACGGCGCCACGACCGGACGAGGGACGCACGGCCCCGCTTCTTACTGGGATCTCACCCGCGCTGCCGGAGCGCCGCGAGCTGCTCCTCGAACGGGACCACCCGGAACTCGTCCGAGCCGGTCCGCGGCGCGGGCGCCTTCGCCCCGTCGGCGGACCCGACCGCTCCCAGCAACCGCGCCAGCTCTCCCGCCGCCCGCTCGATCCGCTCCGGCAGCCCTTCCTCGCCCCAGTCCTCGGAGGCGGCGTAGACCCCGGTCGGGACGACGACGGCCCGCAGATGGGCGAAGAGCGGCCGCAGGGCGTGGTCGAGCACCAGCGAGTGCCGTGCGGTGCCGCCGGTCGCGGCGATCAGCACCGGCTTCCCGGTCAGCGCGTCCCTTTCGAGCACGTCGAAGAAGGACTTGAACAGTCCGCTGTACGAGGCGGAGAACACCGGCGTGACGACGATCAGCGCGTCCGCCGCCGTCACCGCGTCCAGCGCGGCCCTGAGCTGCTTCCCGGGGAAGCCGTTGGTGAAGTTGTGGGCGATCTCCACGGCGAGTTCGCGCAGCTCCACGACCTCCACCCGCGCCGCGGTCCGCTCGGCGGTGGCCGCCGCCAGCCGGTCGGCGAGCAGCCGGGTGGACGAGGGCACGCTGAGCCCGGCCGAGACGACGACGAGGTTCGTGCCGGGTGTCGTACGGGTCATACGGTGGCCACCTCCTTGGCGGCGAGCAGGGACTGGTGGGTCGGCGCCTCGGGCACGTCCGCCGGGCGGTTCTTCGCGAACTCCTTGCGCAGCACCGGCACGACCTCCTCGCCGAGCATGTCGATCTGCTCCAGCACGGTCTTCAGCGGCAGCCCGGCGTGGTCCACCAGGAACAGCTGGCGCTGGTAGTCACCGGCGTACTCGCGGAAGGCCAGGGTCTTCTCGACGACCTGCTCCGGAGTGCCGACGGTCAGCGGGGTCTGGTCGGTGAAGTCCTCCAGGGACGGACCGTGCCCGTAGACCGGCGCGTTGTCGAAGTACGGGCGGAACTCGCGCACCGCGTCCTGCGAGTTCCGCCGCATGAACACCTGCCCGCCCAGGCCGACGATGGCCTGCTCGGCGGTGCCGTGGCCGTAGTGGGCGTACCGGCTCCGGTACAGCTCGACCATCCGCTTGGTGTGGTCGGCGGGCCAGAAGATGTTGTTGTGGAAGAAGCCGTCGCCGTAGTACGCGGCCTGCTCGGCGATCTCCGGGGAGCGGATCGAGCCGTGCCAGACGAACGGCGGGACGCCGTCCAGCGGGCGGGGCGTGGCGGTGAAGCCCTGGAGGGCGCTGCGGAACTTCCCCTCCCAGTTCACGACGTCCTCGCGCCACAGGCGGTGCAGCAGGGCGTAGTTCTCGATGGCGAGGTTGATGCCCTGCCGGATGTCCTGGCCGAACCAGGGGTAGACCGGGCCGGTGTTGCCGCGGCCCATCATCAGGTCCACCCGGCCGTCGGCCAGGTGCTGGAGCATCGCGAAGTCCTCGGCGATCTTCACCGGGTCGTTGGTGGTGATCAGGGTGGTCGAGGTGGAGAGGATCAGCCGCTCCGTGCGGGCCGCGATGTAGCCGAGCATGGTGGTCGGCGACGACGGCACGAACGGCGGGTTGTGG
The DNA here is from genome assembly GCF_040298625.1 of Streptomyces sp. NPDC001532. Taxonomy (NCBI): domain Bacteria; kingdom Bacillati; phylum Actinomycetota; class Actinomycetes; order Kitasatosporales; family Streptomycetaceae; genus Streptomyces; species Streptomyces sp. NPDC001532. The sequence goes on along the minus strand of NZ_JBEPAL010000036.1, from coordinate 39,603 downwards.
TGCTCGCCGGTCGCGAAGACGTCGAGCCCGGCTTCCTCGGCCTTCAGCGCGATGGCGACCATGGCCTTGATCCGCTCACGCTCGGTCGGCGTACGGCCCGTGATGGGGTCCGGCGTGACGTCGCCGACAGTGAAGATCCCGAACTGCATGGTCGCTCACCCTCCAAGTGGTTGACCGTTCAACTATACGTCCGAACGGCACCGGCGAGCCACGTATTCCCGAGACCGAGACCGGGAGAGACCGAGACCACGAGAGACCGGGAGAGACCGAGACCGGGAGAGACCGAGACCGGGAAAGAGCGCGGAACCGCGCGATCAGCCAGATGGGCGCGGCCCAGGGGCAGCCGCCTAGACGACGAACACCAGCCGCCCCCGCACCCCGCCCTCCGCCAGCCGGGCGTGCGCCTTCACCGCGTCCTCAAGCGCGTACGTCTGCGCCACCCGCAGTGTCAGCACCCCCTCCTCCACCAGCCGCACCAGCTCCGCCAGCCGCGCCCCGTCCGCGCTCACCTCCACGGCGTCCGTCCGCACCCCACGCACCGAGGCGGGCTGCGCCTGCGGAATGACTCCGGCGTACGCCCCGCCGTCCCGCACCCACTCCAGCGCCGGCCCGCCCAGCACCGCCGCGTCCAGCACCGCGTCGAACCCGCCCGGCACCTCGCCGGAGACGAACGCCGCGCCCAGCGAACGAACCAGTTCCTCGTCCTCCTCGCGGGCCAGCCCCGTCACCTTCAGCCCCTGCCGCGCGGCGAGCTGCGCCGCGAACCCGCCGACCGCCCCGGCCGCGCCCGTCACCAGCAGCGACTGCCCGGACTCCAGTGCCAGCAGGTCCAGCGCCTGGGCCGCGGTGAGTCCGTTCAGCGGCAGCGTCGCCGCGTGCGCCGGGTCCACCCCGGCCGGCGCCAGCGCCACCGCGTCGGTGTCGACGACCACGTACTCGGCGTGCGTGCCGAGCGGCTTCACCATGCCGTAGTCCAGCGCGACGACCTCGTCCCCGACGCTCCAGGCACTGGCGACACCCACCGCGTCCACCGTCCCCGCCACGTCCCAGCCGAGCCCGAGCCGCTTGCCCGCGCCCCCGAACACCCCCGACCGCACCCCGGCGTCCACCGGGTTCAGCGCGGCCGCCGCCACCTTGATCCGCACCTGCCGCGCACCCGGCTCCGGCACCCCGGACTCCACGACCTCGACCACCTCGGGGCCGCCGAACCGCTCCACGACCACAGCACGCATATGGATCAACTCCCTAGGGATTCACCGGAAGCCGGGACGTCCGCCCGGCTGCCCGCAACCCTAGGAAGAGTTACTATCCATCGGTAAGTAGTTACCTGGAAGTGCGTACATACCCCGGAGGTGAGCCATGGCGACCATGACCGCGGCCCAGCGGCGCGAGCGGGCCCGCGTCGAGTACGACGCGTTCATCCGGGCCTGCCCGACCAACCAGCTGCTCGACCGGATCAGCGACAAGTGGGTCAGCCTGGTCGTCTCCGCCCTCGCCGCCGGGCCCATGCGCTACAGCGACCTCAGCCGCAAGATCGCCGGCGTCAGCCCCAAGATGCTCACCCAGACCCTGCGCTCCCTGGAGCGGGACGGCATCCTCACCCGCACCGTCACCCCGTCGGTCCCGGTCCGCGTCGACTACGAACTGACCCCGCTCGGCAGCAGCCTCAGCCTGCTGCTCACCGCGGTGAAGGACTGGGCGGAGACCCACTTCGACGAGGTCCACCGGGCGCGGCGGAGCTACGACGCGGAAGAGACGCAGCCGCGGAAGCAGCCGGAGACACGGACCTAGCCGGAGACACAAAAGCACGCGTGCGAGGCTGACCCGCATGCTCCTGCTCCGCTCCGCCGCCCTCTTCGTCGTCGCCGCCCTCTTCGAGATCGGCGGAGCCTGGCTGGTCTGGCAAGGCCTGCGGGAGCACCGCGGCTGGCTGTGGGTGACCGGCGGCGTGCTCGCCCTCGGCGCCTACGGCTTCGTCGCCACCTTCCAGCCCGACGCCCACTTCGGCCGGATCCTCGCCGCGTACGGCGGCATCTTCGTCGCCGGCTCGATCCTGTGGGGCGTGGTCGCGGACGGCTACCGGCCCGACCGCTGGGACATCACCGGGGCGCTGGTCTGCCTGGCCGGCATGGCGGTGATCATGTGGGCGCCGCGCGGCGGCTGAGCCCACGCGGCACCCGGCGCCCTCGTCGGCTCTCCCCTCAGCCCTCCGGCGGCAGCAGCCCCAACTGGTCCAGGAATTCCAGCTCGTCGAAGTAGACCCGGTAGCTCACGATCCGCCCGTCGCGGACGGTGGCGAAGTCGGCCCCGTGGATCCGGAACTCCTTGTTCGTCGCGGGCAGCGACTCACCGGACGGCAGCTGCACCGGCCCGGTGTTGCGGCCGGTGAACCAGCCCTCGTCGATCGCGGTGTCACCGACCTCGTAGGAGTGCACCGGCTCGTAGGAGGCGTCCGGGGCGGCCTCCGTCATCTGGCGCCACCAGCCGACGATGTCGTCGCGCCCCTGGAACTCCCCGTCGGGAGTGACCGCGACCGCGTCCTGCGCGTACAGGTCGGCGACGGCCTCGATGTCCGGGGACTCGGTGACCGCCGCGGTCAGCCGGTCCATGACCTCGCGTGCCTCTCCCATGACCAACCTCCGATCGGGGAGGATCACCCATCCCATTCTCCCACCGGGGGCCCCGCCTATCCTGGCGGGAAGCACCGCACCGTCAGCCAGCCCCCGTCAGAGGAGCAGCCGTATGACCCCCGCCGCCGCGTCCCGTATCGCCGTCGTCACCGGGGCGAGCAGCGGAATCGGTGCCGCCACCGCCCGGCAGCTGGCCGCGGCCGGCTACCGCGTCGTCCTGACCGCCCGCCGCAAGGACCGCATCGAGGCGCTCGCCGAGGAGATCGACGCGGCCGGCCACTCCGCCGCCGCGTACCAGCTGGACGTCACCGACCGCGCGGCCGTCGACGAGTTCGCCACCGCGTTCCAGACGATCGGCGTCCTGGTCAACAACGCGGGCGGCGCCCTCGGCCTCGACCCGGTCGCCACCGGTGACCCCGCCGACTGGCGGCAGATGTACGAGACGAACGTCATCGGCACGCTCAACCTGACCCAGGCCCTGCTGCCCAAGCTGGAGGCGAGCGGCGACGGCACGGTGGTCGTCGTCTCCTCGACCGCCGGCCACGGCACCTACGAGGGCGGCGCGGGCTACGTCGCCGCCAAGCACGGCGCCCATGTCCTCGCCGAGACCCTGCGCCTGGAGATCGTCGGCCGCCCGGTGCGGGTCGTCGAGGTCGCGCCCGGCCTGGTGAAGACCGACGAGTTCGCGCTGACCCGGTTCGGCGGCGACACCGACCGCGCGGCCAAGGTGTACGAGGGCGTGCCGGACCCGCTGACCGCCGACGACGTCGCCGACACCATCACCTGGGCGGTCACCCGCCCCAGCCACGTCAACATCGACCTGCTGGTGGTCCGCCCGCGCGCCCAGGCCTCCAACACCAAGCTGCACCGCGAGACCCCGTGACGCACGCCCCGTCGCGGTAGCCCCGCGAGCACCCGGTTCGCGAACCCGCCGGCCCGTAGGCTCGCGGGCGTGGACAGACACATACCCTTCGCCGGTCTGCACAACTTCCGTGACCTGGGCGGCTATCCGACGACGGACGGCCGCCGCGTGCGGCCGGGAATCCTCTACCGCTCGGACTCCCTCGGCAAGCTCGCACCGGGCACCCCGGACTGGGACCGGTTCCTGTCCCTGGGCATCGCCACGGTGATCGACCTGCGCCATCCCTGGGAGATCGACGCCCGCGGCCGGATCCCGGAGCACCCGTCCGTCGCCTACCACAACCTCAGCATCGAGCACCGCCCTTACAACCAGGCGGCGTTGGGCCCTGACATCGATCCGGGCCCCTACCTCGCCGAACGCTTCATGGAAGTCGCCGAGGACGGCGTCAAGGAGATCCGCCGGGCCCTGGAACTCGTCGCCGACGCGGCCCGTTCCGCCACGCCGCTGGTCTTCCACTGCGCCTCGGGCAAGGACCGCACCGGCGAACTGGCGGCACTGATCCTCAGCCTGCTCGGGGCCGACGAGCCCACGGTCGTCGAGGACTTCAGCCTCACGGAGCTCGCGACCACCGCCCTGCGCGCGGAGTGGACGGCCCGCAACGACGGCCGCACCCCGGGCTGGCCCGGCTTCGGCCACGCCCCGGCCGCGGTGATGCGCCTGTTCCTGACCGCCCTGAAGGCCCGCTACGGCTCGGTCGAGGGCTATGTGGAGCAGGCCCTGAAGGCGGACGCGACCGCACTCGCGGCGACCCTGCGCGCACATCTCCTCGAAGCCGCCCCGGCCGACCCGCCGCCCCTCACCTACCGGCGGGCGACGGACGAGGACGCCCCCGTCCTGGTCCGCCTGTACGACACGGCGGCGCTCCGGCAACTGGCCCGGGGCATCGACCAGTGGAAGCCCGGCGGCAAGGACGAGACCCACTTCCGCACCCGGGCCCGCGAGGGCGAGGTCTGGCTGGCGCACTCCGGCGGCCACCTGGCCGGCGCCTACGAGCTGTGGTGGACCGACCCGGCGGCCTGGGGCCCCCGTCCCCCGGACGCCGGATACGTCCACCGCCTGATGACGGTCCCCCACACCGCCCCGCCAGGCACCGGCCGCGAACTCCTCGCCCACGCCGAGTCCCGCATCAGAGCCGCGTCCCGCCCCTACAGCCGCCTGGACTGCCTGTCCACCAACCCTCGTCTGCGCGCGTACTACGAGTCGGCGGGCTACAGGGTCGCCGGCGAACAGCGGGCCAAGACCGACGGCCCGGGCAGCCCGTACGCGGTCACCCTGCTGGAGAAGCGGCTGACCCCGGCCGGAGAGGACGGCGTCGGCTAGCCCTTCACGCAGACGACCTGCTTGAGCTTCGCGACGACCGCGACGAGGTCCCGCTGCTGGTCGATGACCTGCTCGATCGGCTTGTAGGCGCCCGGGATCTCGTCGACGACGCCGGAGTCCTTGCGGCACTCCACTCCCCGCGTCTGCTCCTCCAGGTCCTTCGTGGTGAACCGGCGCTTGGCCGCGTTGCGGCTCATGCGCCGGCCGGCGCCGTGGGACGCGGAGTTGAAGGACTTGTCGTTGCCGAGGCCCTTCACGATGTACGAGCCGGTGCCCATGGAGCCCGGGATGATCCCGTACTCGCCGGAGCCGGCCCGGATCGCGCCCTTGCGGGTCACCAGCAGGTCCATGCCCTCGTACCGCTCCTCCGCCACGTAGTTGTGGTGGCAGCTGATCTCCGGCTCGAAGGTCGGCTTCGCCTTCTTGAACTCCCGGCGGACCACGTCCTTCAGGAGCGCCATCATGATCGTGCGGTTGTACTTCGCGTACTCCTGCGCCCAGAACAGGTCGTTGCGGTAGGCCGCCATCTGCGGGGTCTGGGCGATGATGACGGCGAGGTCGCGGTCGACCAGACCCTGGTTGTGCGGAAGCTTCTGGGCGATGCCGATGTGGTGCTCGGCGAGTTCCTTGCCGATGTTGCGGGAACCGGAGTGCAGCATCAGCCACACCGAACCGGACGTGTCGACGCAGACTTCGCAGAAGTGATTGCCCGACCCGAGCGTTCCCATTTGCTTCGCGGCACGGTCATGACGGAATTTGACGGCGTCGGCCACCCCGTCGAACCGTCCCCAGAAGTCGTCCCAGCCCGCCGTCCCGAAGCCGTGCAGCCGTCCCGGGTCGACCGGGTCGTCATGCATCCCGCGTCCCACCGGAATCGCCTGCTCGATCTTCGAGCGGAGCCGGGACAGGTCACCGGGCAGGTCGTTCTCGGTCAGCGACGTCTTCACCGCCGACATCCCGCACCCGATGTCCACCCCCACCGCCGCCGGGCACACCGCGCCCTGCATGGCGATGACGGAACCGACGGTCGCGCCCTTGCCGTAGTGGACGTCCGGCATGACCGCCAGGCCCTTGATCCACGGCAGGGTGGCCACGTTGCGGAGCTGCTGGAGAGCGCCCTCCTCGACCGTCGCCGGGTCGGTCCACATCCGGATCGGCACCTTGGCGCCCGGCATCTCCACGTACGACATAGAGCTCATCCCCCGTAGGTCACAACAGAATTAGCAAAGCGAAAAAACCGGTGCCAAGGTCGGCAAAAGGGGCGACGGACCGGCGTCCACGGCTGCGCGTGCGATACACATTGTGTCCAGGGCACTCACCGGCCCGGCAACCGAATTACCACCGTCGAGAGGAGCCTGACCGTGCAGCGGAAGGCGTACGTACCGGGCGTCGCGGCGCTCCTCGCGGCCCTGCTGGCCGGCTGCACCGGCGGCGACGGCGGCACCACGGACGACGCCAACCCGGACGGCGGCGACACCGCGACGGTGGCCGCCGAGCCCGGCCGCTACCGGTCGCTGCCCGAACCGTGCGGAGCGGTCGGCGAGGAGACCCTCGACGCCCTGCTGCCCGGCATCCGCCAGCTCACCGACGCGGACCAGCAGGAGAAGGCCTACGCGGGCGAGGCCACGCCCACCTTCGACAACGACCGCAAGGTCGGCTGCCGCTGGAAGGTGTCGTCGGCGACGGCCACCGACCATCTGTACGTCGACCTGGAGCGGGTGGTGTCGTACGACTCCGCCGTCAGCGACGCCACCCAGGCGCAGCAGCTCTTCGCGGCCGCGCAGCTGGACGCCGACCTCCCGGAGCCGGCGGCGTCCGAGACCTCGACGGCTTCCGCGGACACCGTCTCCGGCAGCCCGTCGGGCGACGCCTCGAAGAGCACCTCCGGGGGCCCGGCCACCGGTTCCGGCGCACCTTCCACCCCGTCGTCCGTCCCGTCCTCCGCCTCCTCCGCGTCGCCCTCGCCGAGCGTCACACCCACCGACCTCCAGCCCCGCGTCCTCGACGACCTCGGCGACGAGGCGTTCGTGGACGACGAGCTGAGCAGCGGTGGTTCGACGGCCAAGCAGCGCACGGTGACTGTGGCGTTCCGCACGTCCAACGTCATCGTGACCATCGAGTACGAGGAGCAGGCGGCCATCGCCGGCGCGGTGCCCGACAGCAAGGAAATGCAGGACAGGGCCCGGAAACTGGCGGCCCAACTGGCCGATTCGCTGGCCGGTTGACGGCACCGGCCGGCCGCGGGCACATCCGCCGAAGCGGAGCCGCACGTCTTGCGCACCGCGTACCGTGGCCCCTCGGACCCGACCCGACCGCAGGAACACGAGCGTGAGTGAAGGAACCATGCAGCGACGAGCACAGCGAGCCGAACAGCGTGACCAGCGTGATGAGCGAGCCGGGCGGACCGGGCGCGTAAGCCGTGTCCTCGTCTCCGCCGCCGCCGTCCCCGCGATCCTGCTCGCCGCCGGCTGCTCCTCGGACTCCGGCTCCGACGACGACGCGAAGGCCTCGCAGAGCCCGAGCGCGTCGGCGAGCCCGTCGCCGACGGTGCGGGCGGCGGCGTACAGCACGCTGCCGGAGCCGTGCGACACCCTGTCGAAGGACACCCTGGGCGACCTGGTCCCGAAGGGCACGAAGTCGGGCAAGGAAGGCAACTCGGACGACACGTCGTCGCGGAGCAACTGCGCCTGGAACAGCCTCGACAACAACGGCGTGGACGGCTCGCAGTTCCGCTGGCTCAACGTCTCCCTGCTCCGCTTCGAGTCCGACGTGACCCGCGGCGCGGCCGACGAGCTGGCGCAGGAGCACTACGAGGAGCAGGTCACGGACGCCCGCTCGGTCGAGGGCGCGAAGAACACCAAGTCGGAGCCGCTCACCGGCACCGGCGACCAGGCGACGGCGGTGCGCTACGACCTGAAGAAGAAGGAAGGCGCCTTCAAGCAGCAGACGATCGTCGCGCGCGTCGAGAACGTGGTCGTCACCCTCGACTACAACGGCGCCGGCCTGGCCGGTGAGAAGACGCCGGACGCCGACGACCTGATGAAGCTGGCGAAGAAGGCCGCCAAGGAAGTGGTGGCGGCGGTGACGAAGGCGAACGAGGCCGAGTCCCCGAGCTCGGGCGCCTCGGCGTCGAAGGCCCCCTCCAAGACGTCCTCCAAGTCGCCCTCGAAGGCGGCCACTTCCTCGAAGACCCCGGCGAGGAAGAGCTGACCCTCCGGGTCACGGAAGCGCAGTCCTGACCGGACCGGCCACCCGTCCCCCGTACACGTGTGCCACTCTGTTGCGCGCAACAACACGCACGGAGGGGAGTACGGGTGGCCGCGCCCATACAGCTGACACGGATGCACCGCGTTCTCATCGGCGTGGTCGTGGCCGGTGCCGTGATCATCGCGGGCATCGGCTTCGCGGGTTCGTACGCCGCCGTGCGCGAACTCGCCCTCAAGAAGGGCTTCGGGGACTTCAGTTATGTGTTCCCGATCGGCATCGACGCGGGCATCTGCGTCCTGCTCGCCCTGGACCTGCTGCTCACCTGGATCCGCATCCCCTTCCCGCTGCTGCGGCAGACGGCCTGGCTGCTGACCGCGGCCACCATCGCCTTCAACGGCGCCGCCGCCTGGCCGGACCCGCTGGGCACGGGCATGCACGCGGTGATCCCGGTGCTGTTCGTCGTCGCGGTCGAGGCCGCCCGGCACGCCATCGGCCGGATCGCCGACATCACGGCGGACAAGCACATGGAGGGTGTCCGCCTCACCCGCTGGCTGCTCTCCCCCGTGCCCACGTTCCTGCTGTGGCGGCGGATGAAGCTGTGGGAGCTGCGCTCCTACGACCAGGTCATCAAGCTGGAGCAGGAGCGCCTCGTCTACCAGGCCCGCCTGCGCTCCCGGTACGGGCGCGCCTGGCGCCGCAAGGCCCCGGTGGAGTCCCTGATGCCGCTGCGCCTGGCGCGCTACGGCGTCCCGCTCGCCGAGACCGCTCCGGCGGGCCTGGCGGCGGCCGGCATCGAGCCGGCGCTGATCCCGCCGGCCCCGCAGCAGCCCCAGCTCACCGCGGCCACCGCGACCGCCTCCGCCGCCGCCGAGCGCAGGGCTCCGGCCCCGGTACCGGCACCGGCCAGGCCCCAGGACGCCGAGGCCGAGGCCGAGCAGAACCCCTGGCTCCAGGCCCGCGACCCGCACACGGTGGAGTACCACGGCGGCTACGACCCCAACTACGACCCGGACGCCGCCTACGCCCAGTGGTACGCGGAGCAGCGGCAGGCCGAGGAGTACGAGGAGCAGTACCAGGAGGAGCCGGAGCCGCAGCCCTCTGCGGAGGACACCGGCAGCTTCCCGATCCCGGTCGGCCCGAACCGGACCCGTGAGCTGGGCGAGGGCGGCGGCGTGCCGGAGCCGGACGAGGAGGCGTACTACAAGGTGTTCCGCCAGTCCATCGACGGCAGCTTCCCGACGCCGGCCGTGCTCGGGGAGAACATCCAGACGACCTACGGCGTCAATCTGACCACCAGCGCCCTCAAGGCCCTGTCGGACCGCTTCCAGCAGCGTTACAACACGGAGCTGGAAGAGGACCACATCGCCTAGCGGATGTCCGCGGACGCGCAAGGGGCCCTCGGCGAACTCGCCGGGGGCCCCTTGCGTCGTCGCGTGCCGGTTACTCGCCGAGCAGGCGCCGCACCCGCTCCTGGCCGACCGCCAGCAGCAGCGTGGGCAGCCGCGGACCGGTGTCCCGGCCCACCAGCAGGTGGTAGAGCAGCGCGAAGAACGTCCGCTGGGCGGTCTTGATCTCCGGCGGCAGCTCCTTCGGCGTGGCGTCGGCGGAGAACCCGGCCTGCACCTTCGGCACGCCGTAGACGAGGTGGGTCAGGCCGTCCAGCGACCAGTGGTCGGCCAGCCCGTCGAGCAGCAGCCGCAGTGAGCCCTGCGCCTGCTCGTCGAGGGACTTCAGCAGGTCGAGGTCGGGCTCGTCGCGCACGATGGTCCGCTGGTCGGCGGGCACCTGCGTGTTGATCCACGCCTCGGCCTTGTCGAGCCGGGGCCGCACCTCGTCGAGCGAGCCGAGCGGCTGCTCGGGGTCCAGCTCGCTGAGGATGCGCAGCGCCTGGTCCTCGTGACCGGCGGTGATGTCGGCGACGGACGCGAGCGTCCGGTACGGCATCGGCCGCGGTGTCCTCGGCAGCTCACCGGCGGCGGTGCGCACCGCGCGGGAGTGCGCGGCGGCGTCCGCGGGCAGCACGGTGCCGTCGGCGACCTTGGCGTCGAGCTTGTCCCACTCGTCGTAGAGCCGCTGGATCTCCTGGTCGAAGGCGATCTTGAAGGACTGGTTGGGCCGGCGGCGGGCGTACAGCCAGCGCAGCAGCTGCGGCTCCATGATCTTCAGCGCGTCGGACGGCGTGGGCACCCCGCCCTTGGACGAGGACATCTTCGCCATGCCGGAGATGCCGACGAACGCGTACATCGGGCCGATCGGCTGCTTGCCGCCGAAGATGCCGACGATCTGCCCGCCGACCTGGAAGGACGAACCCGGGGACGAGTGGTCGACACCGCTGGGCTCGAAAATCACGCCCTCGTACGCCCAGCGCATCGGCCAGTCGACCTTCCAGACCAGCTTGCCGCGGTTGAACTCGCTCAGCCGCACGGTCTCGGAGAAGCCGCAGGCGGTGCAGGCGTACGTCAGCTCGGTGGTGGTGTCGTCGTAGGAGGTGACGGTGGTGAGGTCCTTCTCGCAGTTGCCGCAGAACGGCTTGTACGGGAAGTACCCGGCGGAGCCGGAGCTGCCGTCGTCCTCGGACGCGGCGCCGGAGCCCTCGGCGGCCTCCAGCTCGGCCTCGTCGACCGGCTTCTGCGACTGCTTCTTCCCGGCCTTCGGCTTGGTCCGGTACTGCGCGAGGACCGCGTCGATGTCACCGCGGTGCTTCATGGCGTGCAGGATCTGCTCGCGGTAGACGCCCGAGGTGTACTGCTCGGTCTGGCTGATCCCGTCGAACTCGACGCCCAGCTCGCCCAGCGCCTCGACCATGGCCGCCTTGAAGTGCTCGGCCCAGTTCGGGTACGGCGAGCCCTTGGGCGCCGGCACCGAGGTCAGCGGCTTGCCGATGTGCTCCGCCCACGACTCGTCGACGCCGGCGATCCCGGCGGGCACCTTGCGGTACCGGTCGTAGTCGTCCCAGGAGATCAGGTGCCGGACCTGGTGGCCGCGGCGCCGGATCTCGTCGGCGACGAGGTGCGGGGTCATGACCTCGCGCAGGTTCCCGAGGTGGATGGGGCCGGACGGGGAGAGCCCGGACGCGACGACGACCGGTTTGCCCGGGGCCCGACGCTCCGACTCCTCGATGACCTCATCCGCGAAACGGGAGACCCAGTCGGTGGTCTCGGTGCTCTGAGCCACGATCGGCACGTCCTCTTTTACTGAAGGTTCACTGATGGCCTGATGGTGGATCCATTCTCCCAGACCGTGTCGCGCCCGGGAAAACGGCTTTACCCCCCATGGGATACTGGCCGTGTCTATCCATCCCGACGAGGAGAACGGCACCCCTACCTATGGCCTCGGTCACGTCCCTCAGCGACTCCGTCCAGCAGCACCTCGCGTCCGCCCTCACGGCCACCCTGCCGGAGGCCGCCGGCGCGGACCCGCTGCTGCGACGAAGCGACCGGGCCGACTTCCAGGCCAACGGCATCCTGGCGCTGGCCAAGAAGGCGAAGGCCAACCCGCGGGAGCTGGCGACGCAGGTCGTCTCCAGGATCGCCACCGGTGAGGTGATCGCGGACGTCGAGGTCTCCGGCCCCGGCTTCCTGAACGTCAGGATCGCGGACAGGGCGATCACCGAGAACCTGGCCGCGCGGTACGCGGACGAGACGGGCCGCCTCGGTGTGCCGCGGGCGGAGAACCCCGGCACCACCGTCGTCGACTACGCCCAGCCGAACGTGGCGAAGGAGATGCACGTCGGTCACCTGCGGTCCGCGGTGATCGGCGACTCGGTGGTGCAGCTGCTGGAGTTCACCGGCGAGAACGTGGTGCGCCGCCACCACATCGGCGACTGGGGCACCCAGTTCGGCATGCTCATCCAGTACCTGGACGAGCACCCGCACGAGCTGGACCACGAGGCCGGCGAGGTCTCCGGCGAGGAGGCGATGTCGAACCTCGACCGCCTCTACAAGGCCGCGCGCAAGCTGTTCGACTCCGACGAGGAGTTCAAGACGCGTGCCCGGCGGCGGGTGGTCGACCTCCAGGCCGGCGACGCGCACACGCTCGCCATCTGGCAGAAGTTCGTCGACGAGTCGAAGATCTACTTCTTCTCCGTCTTCGAGAAGCTGGACATGGAGGTCCGCGACCCCGACATCGTCGGCGAGTCCGGCTACAACGACATGCTCGCGGAGACCTGCCGGATGCTGGAGGAGTCGGGCGTCGCCGTCCGCTCCGAGGGCGCGCTGTGCGTGTTCTTCGAGGACATCAAGGGCCCGGACGGCAACCAGGTCCCGCTGATCGTGCAGAAGTCGGACGGCGGCTACGGCTACGCGGCGACCGACCTGTCGGCGATCCGCGACCGCGTCTTCAACCTCAAGGCGAACTCCCTCGTCTACGTCGTCGACGCCCGCCAGTCCCTGCACTTCAAGATGGTCTTCGAGACCGCCCGCCGGGCCGGCTGGCTGAACGACGACGTCAAGGCGTTCCAGCTGGCCTTCGGCACGGTCCTCGGCAAGGACGGCAAGCCGTTCAAGACCCGTGAGGGCGAGACGGTGAAGCTGGTGGACCTCCTCGACGAGGCGGTCGACCGCGCCTCCGCCGTGGTCCGGGAGAAGGCGCAGGACCTCTCCGAGGAGGAGATCGCCGAGCGGGGCACCCAGGTGGGCATCGGCGCGGTGAAGTACGCGGACCTGTCGACGTCGGCGAACCGCGACTACAAGTTCGACCTGGACCAGATGGTCTCGCTCAACGGCGACACCTCGGTCTACCTCCAGTACGCGTACGCCCGTATCCAGTCCATCCTCCGCAAGGCCGGTGAGGTCCGCCCCGCCGCCCACCCGGAGCTGGAACTGCACGCGGCGGAGCGCGCGCTGGGCCTGCACCTGGACTCGTTCGCGGAGATCGTGGAGGAGGCGGCGGCGGAGTACGCCCCGCACAAGCTGGCCGGGTACCTGTACCAGCTGGCGTCCCTGTACACCTCGTTCTACGACAAGTGCCCGGTGCTGAAGGCCGAGACGCCGGAGCAGGTGGAGAACCGCCTGTTCCTGTGCGACCTCACCGCCCGCACCCTCCACCAGGGCATGGCCCTGCTGGGCATCCGGACGCCCGAGCGTCTCTGACCGGGAAGTGATCCGGGCGGCGCGGTGACCCGAGGTCGCCGCGCCGCCCGGTGCTTTCCGGGCCGCCGCTCAGCCCGTGGCGCAGGAGACGGACGGCCAGTTCCAGTTGCCGTTGTGCTGGATCGTCATGCCCCAGGTGTTGCCGCTGCCGTTGGGCTTGGCGACCAGGGTCTGACCGCTCGGATAGCTCGCGCTGACGTTCCAGGTGGACAGCACCTTCGCCGGGGACGGCACGTTCACCGTCACGGTCCAGTTGCTCGCGCCGCTCACCGTCACATTGAGGTTGTACCGGTCACTCCACTGCTGCCCGGCGGACAGCGTGGCCGTACACCCGGTACCGCCACCGCCACCGCCGCCGCCACCGCCGCCGGAGCCGTCGGGAGCGACGGCCCTGCCGGTCTGCGGTGAGATCATCCCGGCGCACAGTCCGCGGCTCGCGAGCGACTGGGCGATGCGCGGGATCGCGGCGAGCGTGTTGGCGGGCCAGTCGTGCATCAGGATGACCTGCCCGTTGGTGAGCCGGCCCGCCGCCTGCACGATCGCGTCGGTGGAGGCGTTGTTCCAGTCCTGCGAGTCGACGTCCCACAGCACCTCGGTCAGCCCGTACTTGGCCTCGACGGCCTTCACCGTCGCGTTGGTCTCGCCGTACGGCGGCCGGAACAGCTTGGGCGTGCCGCCGCCCGCGTTCGCGATCGCCTGCTGGGTGCGGGCGATCTCGGAGTCGATCTGCGCCTGGCTCAGCTGCGTCAGATGCGGGTGGGTGTAGCTGTGGTTGGCCACCCACATCCCGGCGTCGACCTGCGCCTTCACCAGGGACGGGTTGGCGGCGGCGTACTGACCCTGGTTGAACATGGTGGCCCGCAGGCCGTTCTGCTTGAGCGCGGTGAGCAGGGCGGAGGTGTTGCCGGACGGCCCGTCGTCGAAGGTGAGCCCGACATAGCCGGCGCAGGCGGCGGCCGGCGCGGCCTGCGCGGGCCCGGAGCCGACGGTGAGTCCACCGGCGGCGGCCAGGGCGACGGCGGTCAGCCCGGCGGCGATCCTGTTCCTCATCCGGAGCTCCTCTCAGCCCGTGGTGCAGGAGACGGACGGCCAGGTCCAGTTGCCGTTGGCCTGGATGGTGGCGCCCCAGTTGTTGCCGCTGCCGTTGGGCTTGGCGACGAGTGTCTGGGCGCTGGGGTAGCTGGCGCTGATGTTCCAGGTGGACAGCACCTTGGCCGGGGACGGCACGTTCATCGTCACGGTCCAGTTGCTCGCGCCGCTCACCGACACGTTCAGGTTGTACCGGTCGCTCCACTTCTCCCCGGCCGACAGGGTGGCGGTGCAGCCCGTGCCGCCACCGCCGCCGCCTCCGCCGGAACCGGTGCCGCCGACGGTGATGTTGGAGCTGCCGCTGCTCTGGTAGCCCTCGGTGGCCATGATCATGTAGTTCATGGTGCCGAGGTTCATGCCCTTGCTCGCCCAGGCGTCGAAGTGGTTGCCGGTGGTGATGGTCCCGCCGGTCCGCTTCGACTGCCGGACGCTCCAGAACTGCTTGAAGGTCTTGGTGCCCTCGATCGAGGGCGCGTTGTAGCGGGTCGTCTCGTAGATGTCGTAGGTGCCGCCGTCGCTGGTGACCGTTCCCTTGAAGGTTCCGGTGGGCCGGTAGGTGCCCCAGTTGTCGACGATGTAGTACTCCACGAGCGGGTTGGTCGACCAGCCGTAGAGCGTCAGATAGGCGTTGCCGGACGGGTTGAAGGTGCCCGAGTACTGCACCGCCCGCCGGCCACCGGTGGCCCAGCCCTTGCCCGCGACGAAGTTCCCGGTGTTCTGCCAGCTGGTGCTGTAGTTGCCGCCGGAGCTGAGGTTCATGGAGACCGTGCCGGGGGCGTCGGTCCAGAACGAGTAGTAGTAGCCGTTGTCGGTGCCGGTCTGATTCGTGGTGATGACCGTGTCGGCACTGGCGGTGCCCGGCAGGATCATCGCGATCACGACAGCCAGCGCCACGGCGCAGACTCTCCTGATCGGACGGACAAGCGCGTCCATGTACGTGCCGCCTCTCGTGTAGGCCGTGCGGGGGTGGGTTGCGGGTGCTGCGCGGCGCCAGTGTTGGACCGCACAACAGGGCCGTCAATAGTTTCGGCACGCGCTTCGAAAGATTCGGAGCCTATTGGATCAACTTGGAGAGGCGTCATGGCAGTTCAGCGGGCTTGACTTGTTCATCACAACAAATTCAATCAATTGGCGTCGCGCAGCCGTGGTGACAGCCCGAGTCGACTCGGCGAAAGTTTCGAAGCATTGTCAGTGCCCGCCCCTAGAGTCACCGGCATGGCGACGCTTCCGAACCCACTGCCCCGGCTGGCCACCGACCCGAGCGGGCGGTCCCTGGGGCTTCAACTGCCGCCCGGCAGGCTGGTCGACGCGACGGACGACGGGCCGTGGCACGAGCCGCTGCTGTGGCACGCCGAGACGCCCGCGGCGCCCGGGCACTGGGCCGCGCTGGGCGGACCGGCGGCCCGCGTCGGACTGCTGCCGGTCCTCGTCGACCTGGGCGACCGTCAGGGCGGCCTCGAGAAGTGGCAGTTGGCGCCGGCCGACATGTCGTACCCCGGCGACCACGACGCGGAGGACGTGCTCGCGGAGTACTGGGAGCGTGAGGAGGAGGGGTACGGCGAGGACGAGGAGCGCGAGGAGCCGGACGCCGAACCGCGTGGGTTCCTGGCGCCGTTCGGCCCGGAATGGCCGGGCCTCGCCCCCGCCGGCCAGCTCACCGTCGACCCCGGCACCTGCGCCGCCCAGCTCGCCGACGCGCTGTCCGACGGCTCGCGGGCCTTGGCCGACACGCCACATCTGGCGCTCGTCCGGGCCCGCCGTTCGGCCGACGTCCCCGCCGCCGTCGGCTGGTCGGGTCCGCTCAACCACGAGAACGACGTGGCCCGCCTGTGCGCGGTCCTGCGCTCCTGGGAGGACCGCTTCGGCATACGCGTCGTCGCGCTCGGCTTCGACACCCTCGTCGTGTCCGTCGCCGCCCCGCCCGTCACCCGGGCGGACGCCGAGGCCCTGGCCGCCGAGCATTTCGCCTTCTGCCCGGACAACCTCGCAGACTCCCTCAGTGTGGGCGCCTACGCCGAAGGGCTGATCGGCGCCCGCACCTGGTTCTTCTGGTGGGACTGAACCGCGCTCAGGCCACCCGCGCTCAGGCCGCCCCGAGCCCCCGCGCCAGCCTCCGCAGCCCCTCCGTGATCTCCTCCGGTGTCTGGGTCACGAAGCAGAGCCGCAGGGTCGCGCGGTCGGGGTTGCCGGCGTGGAAGGGGGCGCCGGGGACGTAGGCCACGTCGTGCTCGACGACCTTCGGCAGCAGGGCGGTGGTGTCGTACGACTCCGGCAGCCGGACCCAGAGAAACATGCCGCCCTCCGGCCGGTTCCAGACCGAGCCCTCGGGCAGGGCGTCCGGAAGGCCCGCGAGCATGGCGTCGCGGCGCTCGCCGTAGGCCCGGGCCACCCGCGCCACATGAGCGTCCAGGTCGCGGTCGGCCAGGTAGCGGGCCGCGGCGAGCTGGTTGACGGTCGGCGTGTGCAGATCGGCGGCCTGCTTGGCGACCGCGCAGGCCCGCCGCAGCGCCGCGGGCGCCCGCAGCCAGCCGAGCCGCAGTCCGGGAGCCATGACCTTGGAGAAGGAGCCGAGCAGCACGGTCCGGTCGCGGGCGTCGTCGTGGGCGGCGATCCACGGCACCCGCTCGCCCTCGAAGCGCAGTTCGCCGTACGGGTCGTCCTCGACGATCCACAGGCCCCGGCGGGCGGCGACCGCGGCGACCGCGGCCCGGCGGGCGGCGGGCAGGGTGCGGCCGGTCGGGTTCTGGAAGGTCGGCACGGTGTACAGCATCTTGGGCCGCTCCCGCACCACCAGCTCCTCCAGCGCCCGCGGGTCCATGCCGTCCGCGTCGCCCGGCACGGGCAGGATCCGCGCGCCCGCGAAGCCGAAGGCCTGGAGGGCCGCCAGGTAGCAGGGGTCCTCGACCAGGACGGTGTCGCCCGGTTCCAGGAGCGCGGTGGCGAGCAGCGACAGCGCCTGCTGCGACCCGGTGGTGACCAGCAGGTCGTCGGCGTCGGTGGGCAGCCCCCGCACGGTCGTCCGCGCGGCGAGCGCGGCCCGCAGCCCCGGCTCGCCCTCGGTCGTGGAGTACTGGAGCGCCTGTGCGGGCGTCTCGGCGAGGACGTCCCGGTAGGCCGCCGCGATCCCCTCCGCGTCGAACAGCTCCGGCGCCGGCAGCCCGCCCGCGAAGTTGATCACCTCGGGGCGGGCGGTGACGGCGAGGATGTCCCGGACGGGCGACCCTCCGATCGCGCTCACCCGCGCCGCGAGCGGCGGGACGGGCGCGAGCGGCGGGACGAGCGCGAGGGCGTGAGCGGAGGGCGCGGGTTCGGCGGCGAGGGTCACGTGCGGCTCCTTGGGTGCGGCGGGGCGGCGATTCGGCTCCTGGCGGCACCCTAGAGAAATAGCTGCCGTTTACACCTGTGTTTTCGCGATACGGACGCCTACCCGCCGCTTTCCACCGCCGCCTCGCCCCAACCGGAGCTGCCCAGCGGGAAGTCGTAGCGCGGCCGGCCGTTGCTGCCGCTGGTACGGAACGGTTCGTCGCCGTCGCCGATGAGCAGCGTGCCGCTGCGCGAACCGCTGGACCAGACCAGCTCCAGATACCAGCTCACGTCGTACGCCGAGGCGTCGGCCGTGATCCGGAGGACCTCCGGGTCGGACTCGCTCACCTTGAGCGGGAAGTCCCGCCCGCCCGCCGCCGCCCGGACCTCCGGCCGGGCCGCGTCCAGCGCGACGGTGAACGGCCGCGTCGGCACATCGCCACCGCAGCCGACGCCCATCACGTAGTCGTTCCAGGCCAGCGGCGCCCGCCGGCCCACCACCCGCACCTTCAGGCTGTCGAGGACCACCGTCTCCTCACCGGTGCCCTGCACGGTGAGCGTCACATACTGCTCCCCCGACGACACCGCCTTCACCGACGCCACCCACGCGGGCGCCTCCTGCTCCACCGGCGGCGGGGGCACCTCGGCGGGCGGACGGTCGATCAGATAGTGCTGGGAGCAGGGGCCTTCCCAGGCGTACGGGCGGGTGGTGACGGTGAACGGGACCGCGTCCGACGCCTCGCCCTCCGGTGCGGGCGCGGCACCAGCACCAGCACCGGCACCGGCACCGGCGGACGCGGACGCGGAGGCCGTGCCCGCCGAGGCCGAGGGGCCGCGCCGCTTCCCGTCGCCGTCGCCGTCGCCGGGAGAGGCCGAGACGGACGGCGAGCGGACCGTGGACGGCTGCCCGGACACCCGCTGCCCGCCGTCCGGCGAGGCCGCCCCGACCGGATCGCGCGGCCCGTCGCCGGGCCCACCGCCGGCCAGGCTCACGGCGAGCACGACCGCACCGAGCACGGCCACGGCGGACCCGGCGGCACCGGCGACGAAAGCGGTACGACGGCAACGGGACGGCCGAACCGGCGCTGCCTCCGGCACCGGCTGCACCACGGATTCCGGCTGCACCACGGATTCCGGCTGCACCAATGGCACCGGCGGCACCACCGGCGCCGGAGCCCGAGCGGGAGAAGCCTCCACCGCCTCCGGAGCCGGAGCCGGAGCCGGAGAAGCCTCCGCCGGCACCTCGGCGGCCGAGCCCCTGCGCCCCCGCGCCGCGTCCGCCAGCACCCACCGCCGGTGCAGTTCGACCAGTTCCTCCGGCGTCGCCCTGCACAGCCGCGCCAGCCGCTCCACGGGCGCGTAGTCGGCCGGTACGGCGTCCCCGTTGCAGTACCGGTGCAGTGTCGACGTACTCATGTGGAGCCGCTTGGCGAGCGCCCCGTAACTGAGCCCGGAGCGCTCCTTCAACGCGCCCAGCAGCGCCGCGAAGTCCTCCGCCACCTTTCCTCCGCCCCCCACGCGTCCCATTCCGCCGTTCCAGGGAATGACTGTTCCCCCAGGTCAATGCCGGTGCGGGCGTTCCAGCGTCCCTGATCGTCCGCCGGGTCTGGCAGCCGGGACGGATCACCGCGCACGCTTCGGTCATCCAAGCACGCCGCTCCCGGCACCCGGTCGAGCGATCGGCTCCGACTCATCTGTGACCGAAGGATTCAGCCATGCGCACGTTCCGCCGTACCCGCCTGTTCGCCGCCACCGGCGTCGCCCTCGCCGCCCTCGCTCTGACCGCCTGCGAGGACGGCACGGGCACGCGGGACGAGGGTGCCTCGGCGCCGGCCGCAACCCCGGCAGCCGCCACCCCGACGGCCTCCGGAGAAGGCACCGACGCCTCCGCCACCCCGCCCGCCACCGACGACAACGGCGCCGACACCGACGCTCCGAACACCGACACCGGCACCGGCACCGGCACCGACGCTCCGAACACCGACGCCGACGCCGACGCCGACGCCGACGAGAGCGAACCGGTGACCACCTTCTGCAACGGCGCCAACACCAAGGTCACCGCGCAGCCCGTCCCCCGCCCCCTGAACCACATGCTGCTCACGGTCACCAACACCGGCTCGAAGCCGTGCAGCCTGATGTACCACCCGGTGCTCCGCTTCGACGAGATGCAGTGGGTGCCGCAGGCCGACGAGGACACCAAGCCGCAGGCGGTGCCGACCCTGGCCCCCGGCGAGTCCGGCTACGCGGGCGTCCTGCTCGCCGCGGCGGACGGCAGCGGCGACGGCGGCATGACCGGCCGCAAGCTGACCGTGGCGTTCCAGGGCGGGACGCCGAACAGCAGCGGCGGGGCCTCCGCGACCCCGCCGCTGCCGTCCGACGGTCTGTACTACGACAGTTCGCTGTCGGTGACGTACTGGCAGTCCTCGATGGAGGACGCCCTGAACTGAGGGCTCAGTCCAGCTTCCGGGCCACCTCGGTGGCCCAGTAGGTGAGGATGTTGGTCGCCCCGGCCCGCTTGATGCCGGTCAGCGCCTCCAGGATGGCCCGGTCCCGGTCGATCCAGCCCTTCTCGGCGGCGGCCTCGATCATCGAGTACTCGCCGGAGATCTGGTAGGCGGCGACCGGCACGTCCACGGCGTCGGCGACCCGGGCGAGGATGTCGAGGTAGGGACCGGCGGGCTTCACCATCACCATGTCCGCCCCCTCCTCCAGGTCCAGCGCCAGCTCGCGCAGCGACTCGCGCACATTGGCCGGGTCCTGCTGGTAGGTCTTGCGGTCGCCCCGCAGCGAGGATCCGACGGCCTCCCGGAAGGGGCCGTAGAAGGCGGAGGCGTACTTCACGGTGTACGCGAGGATGGCGACGTCCTCCCGCCCGATCTGGTCCAGGGCGTCGCGGATGACGCCGATCTGCCCGTCCATCATCCCGCTGGGGCCGACGACATGGGCGCCCGCGTCGGCCTGCACCTGCGCCATCTCGGCGTACCGCTCCAGGGTGGCGTCGTTGTCGACGCGGCCGTGCTCGTCGAGCACCCCGCAGTGCCCGTGATCGGTGGTCTCGTCGAGGCACAGGTCGGACATGACGAGCAGGTCGTCACCGACCTCGGCGCGCACGTCGCGCAGGGCGACCTGGAGGATCCCGTCGGGATCGGTGCCGGCCGTCCCGACCGCGTCCTTCTTCGCGTCCTCCGGCACGCCGAACAGCATGATCCCGGAGATCCCTGCCTCCACCGCCTCGGCGGCGGCCTTCTTGAGGCTGTCCCGCGTGTGCTGGACGACGCCGGGCATGGCGGTGATCGGCACCGGCTCGCTCACACCCTCCCGCACGAACGCGGGAAGGATGAAGTCGGCCGGGTGCAGCCGGGTCTCGGCGACCATGCGCCGCATGACGGGGCTCGTACGCAGCCGACGCGGACGCGTCCCGGGAAAGGATCCGTACTTCGTCATGCCGCCTACGCTACGCCCGCCCCGGCAGCACCTTTGCCGACGCGACGTCGGCGCGACAGCGGGGCCGGCCCGCGCCCGCAGGCCCGCATGCGCGCCACGATCGCCGGGGCCATGCTGAAAGAGACAGGAGACAAGGGACAGCTGACGAGACGAAGACAAGAGACGGACAAGGAACAAGGCACCGGCACCGGCACCGGCACAGAGGACGCACCAGGACCCGACGGCCCCCGACCGCCGCCGTCCCTCCGTACGCCCGCCACGGAGGACGCGATGACCACCACCCACCACACCCCCGACCTGTTCGCCCTGTCGGAGATCCGCGGCCCGGTGCTGCGCCCCGGCGACGACGGCTACGCCGAGGAGGTCACCGGCTTCAACCTCGCCGCCCTGCGCACCCCGGACGTGGTCGTCGGGGCGGCCGGCGCGGACGACGTCGTGACCGCGCTGCGGTGGGCGTCGGCCACCGGCACCCCGGCCGCCGTGCAGGCCACCGGCCACGGCGCCAACTTCCCCGTCGAGCACGGGCTGCTGATCAGCACAACCCGGATGACCGGCGTACACGTCGACGCCGCCGAGGGCACCGCGGAGATCGAGGCGGGCGCCAAGTGGAGCCATGTGATGGCGGCGGGAGCCCCGTACGGGCTCGCCGGGCTCAGCGGCACCGCCACGGACGCCGGCGTGGTCGGCTACACCGTCGGCGGCGGACTGCCGGTGCTGGGACGGGCCTACGGCTACAGCTCCGACCTCGTCCGCTCCTTCCGCGTGGCCACTGCGGACGGACGGCTGCACGACACCGACGCCACGCACGAACCGGAGCTGTTCCGGGCGCTGCGCGGCGGCAAGGGCAACGTCGGTGTCGTGACGTCCCTGGTCTCGGAGCTGCTGCCGCTGCCCCGGCTGCTCGGCGGCGGTGTGTACTGCCCCGGCGAGTACGCCGAGCCGCTGCTGCACGCCTGGGCGGACTGGACGCGGACCGTGCCGGACGAGATGTGCAGCGCGTTCACCATCCTGCGGCTGCCGCCCATCCCGCAGATCCCCGAGCCGCTGCGCGGCGGCTTCTGGGCGCGGGTCGCGCTCGCCTGGCCGGGGGATCCGGCCGAGGGCGAGGCGCTGATCGCCCCGCTGCGCGGCGCCGCGCCGGTGTCGGTCGACACGGTGGAGGAGATGGACCACACGGCCCTGGACCGCATCCACCTGGAGCCGCAGGACCCGCTGCCCGCCCGCGAGTGCTGCCTGCTGCTGCGCGACCTGCCGCCCGACGCCCTGCGCGTCCTCCTGGAACACGCCGGGCCCACGGCGGGCCGCGACTACCCCCTGCTGATGGTGGAGCTGCGCCACCTGGGCGGCGCGCTGGCCCGCCCGGCCCCGGTCGAGGACGCGGTCTGCGCCCGCGACGCGGGGTACTTCCTGGACTCGGTCGGCGTCCTGCCCGCCCCGCCGGTCGCCGAGGCCGTCGAAAAGGCCACCAGGGCGCTGTACTCGGCGATGGCCCCGTACGGCACCGGCCGCACCATGGTGAACATCCACGGCACGCCGGGCGACGAGACGGACCGCGCCCGCGCCTGGACCCCGGAGGTGTACGACCGCCTCCGCCGGGCGAAGGCGGCGTACGACCCCCACGGTCTGCTCCGCTTCGGCCACGTGGTGGGAGCACTCACGCGGCCGTAGCGGCGGGCGGCCTACGTCGTCGAACGCCTCCGCCGGGCTCCCGGCCGCCGCTCGCTCGGCCGGGTCACCGGGTCGCCGGCCTCGACCGCCGCGGCCCGCCGCTTCATGCCGAAGTCGGCCAGCGCCTCGGCCAGCTTGTGCACGGACGGCTCCGGCGCCATCACGTCGACCCGCAGCCCGTGCTCCTCGGCGGTCTTCGCCGTGGCGGGACCGATACAGGCGATCACGGTCACGTTGTGCGGCTTGCCGGCGATGCCGACGAGGTTCCGCACGGTGGACGACGAGGTGAACAGCACCGCGTCGAACCCGCCGCCCTTGATCGCCTCACGGGTCTCGGCCGGCGGCGGCGAGGCGCGCACGGTCCGGTAGGCCGTGACGTCGTCGACCTCCCAGCCCAGCTCGATGAGCCCGGCGACGAGCGTCTCGGTGGCGATGTCGGCGCGCGGCAGGAACACCCGGTCGATCGGATCGAACACCGGGTCGTACGGCGGCCAGTCCTCCAGGAGCCCGGCGGCCGACTGCTCACCGCTCGGCACCAGGTCCGGCTTCACACCGAAGGCGATGAGCGCCTTGGCGGTCTGCTCGCCGACGGCCGCGACCTTGATCCCGGCGAAGGCGCGTGCGTCGAGCCCGTACTCCTCGAACTTCTCCCGCACGGCCTTGACGGCGTTCACGCTGGTGAAGGCGATCCACTCGTACCGGCCGGTGACGAGACCCTTCACCGCGCGCTCCATCTGCTGGGGCGTGCGCGGCGGCTCGACCGCGATGGTCGGCACCTCGTGCGGCACGGCCCCGTAGGACCGCAGCTGGTCGGAGAGCGACGCCGCCTGCTCCTTCGTCCGCGGCACGAGCACCTTCCAGCCGAACAGCGGCTTGGACTCGAACCACGACAGCTGGTCGCGCCGGGCGGCGGAACGCTCACCGACCACGGCTATCACCGGCCGCCCGCCCTCGGGCGAGGGCAGCACCTTGGCCTGCTTCAGCGTCTGGGCGATGGTGCCCAGGGTCGCGCTCCAGGTCCGCTGCCGGGTCGTCGTACCGGCGACGGTGACGGTGAGCGGGGTGTCCGGCTTGCGGCCGGCGGCGACCAGCTCACCGGCGGCCACGGCCACCGAGTCGAGCGTCGTCGACACCACGACCGTGCCGTCGGAGGCGCCCACCTCCGTCCAGCACCGGTCGGAAGCGGTGCGGGCGTCCACGAAGCGCACGTCCGCGCCCTGCGCGTCGCGCAGCGGCACACCGGCGTACGCGGGCACGCCGACCGCGGCGGCGACACCGGGCACCACCTCGAAGGGCACCCCGGCGGCGGCGCAGGCGAGCATCTCCTCGGCGGCGTTCGCGTCGAGTCCGGGGTCGCCGGACACCGCTCGCACGACCCGCCTGCCGCCCCGCGCGGCCTCCATGACAAGATGTGCGGCATCCCGTTCGGCGGGGACCTGAACGGGTGTTGACGTGCCGTCAACAACCGTCAGCTGGGGCGTGCCTGTGCTCGGAAGCCGGTCCGCGGAAGGATCCGTCTCCGTGTTCACCACGGCGACGCCCGGCCTGGCGTGGACGCGTACGACGTCGAGCACCTCGTGCTCGGCGACGAGGACGTCCGCGCTCGCCAGCGCCTCCACGGCGCGCAGTGTCAGAAGTCCCGGATCTCCGGGTCCGGCACCCAGGAAGGTGACGTGCCCGTGTTCCGGACCGGCGGGAAGGGTGGTGGGGCTCACTGTGCTCGCTCCCCCATCAGACCGGCCGCGCCCTGGGCGAGCATCCGGGCCGCGAGGTCACGGCCGAGTGCCACTGCCTGGTCGTGCGACTCGGGCACGGGACCGGTGGTGGACAGCTGCACCAGCGAGCTGCCGTCGGTGGTGCCGACGACCCCCCGCAGGCGCATTTCCTTGACAATCTGCCCGTCGGCCAGAAGGTCGGCCAGCGCGCCCACGGGGGCGGAGCAGCCGG
This sequence comes from Streptomyces sp. NPDC001532, assembly GCF_040298625.1. Classification (NCBI taxonomy): domain Bacteria; kingdom Bacillati; phylum Actinomycetota; class Actinomycetes; order Kitasatosporales; family Streptomycetaceae; genus Streptomyces; species Streptomyces sp. NPDC001532. The sequence continues at coordinate 14,983 of NZ_JBEPAL010000036.1, read as the reverse complement.
CCTCCAGGGCGGCGAGCAGGGACCGCTCGGCGGTCACGGCGGCCCGGGTGAACGGGTCGTCGAGCTCCGCGAGCGCGGCGATCAGGTCCGCGTTGTCCGCGGTGCACTCGATCGCCAGTGCCCCCTGGCCGGGGGCGGGCAGAACCGTGTCGACCGACAGGAAGTCGGTCACTTCGTCGCTGCGGCCGATCCGGTTCAGTCCGGCGGCGGCCAGCACCACGGCATCCAGCTCACCGCTGCGGACGAAACCGATCCGGGTGTCGACGTTGCCGCGGATCGCCACGCACTCGATGTCGAGTCCGTGGGCGCGCGCGTACGCGTTCAGCTGCGCCATGCGGCGCGGCGAACCCGTACCGATGCGCGCACCGCGCGGCAGGTCGGTGAACTTCAGCGCGTCCTTGGCGACGATCACGTCACGCGGGTCCTCGCGCACCGGTACGGCGGCGATGACCAGCTCCTCGGGCTGCGCGGTCGGCAGGTCCTTGAGCGAGTGCACCGCGAAGTCCACCTCGCCCCGCAGCAGCGCGTCCCGCAGCGCGGTCACGAACACTCCCGTGCCGCCGATCTGCGCCAGCGACTCGCGGGAGACATCGCCGTAGGTGGTGATCTCGACCAGTTCGACGGGCCGTCCGGTCACCCGGCTCACGGCCTCCGCCACCTGGCCGGACTGGGCCATGGCGAGCTTGCTCCGCCTGGTCCCGAGCCTCAGCGCCTTCTCACTCATCGTGGCCCTCGGTTCTTCTCGGTGCTGTCCTCGGCCCGGGAGACGGAGGCCACCGTCTCGGGGTCGAGGTCGAACAGGGTGCGCAGCGCGTCCGCGTACCCGGCGCCGCCGGGCTCGGCCGCGAGCTGCTTGACCCTTACGGTCGGCGCGTGCAGCAGCTTGTCGACGACACGGTGCACGGTCTGCCGGATCTCGCTGCGCTGCTTGTCGTCCAGTCCGGGCAGCCGCCCGTCCAGCCGGGCGATCTCCCCGGCGACGACGTCGGCGGCCATGGTGCGCAGCGCGACGACGGTCGGCGTGATGTGCGCGGCCCGCAGCGCCGCGCCGAAGGCCGCCACCTCGTCGGAGACGATCCGGCGGACCTGGTCGACGTCGGCGGCCATCGGGGCGTCGGCGGAAGCCTCGGCCAGCGACTCGATGTCGACCAGCCGGACCCCGGCCAGCCGGTGCGCGGCCGCGTCGATGTCGCGCGGCATGGCGAGGTCGAGCAGGAAGAGCACCGGCTCGGGCCGGGCGGCCTCGGCGACCGGCTCGGGCTTGCGGTGCTCGGGCACCCGGCCGACGGTGGCGGCGGTCGCGGCGAGCGCGGTGATCAGCTCGGTCTCGGCGTCGGGGCTGCGGCGCACGGTCCGGCGGTCGGCGGGGGCACCGGCGACCCAGGCGGCGTGCTGCTCCAGGGTCGCGGCGTCCATGCCGGCCACGGCGGACTCGCCCATCACGGAGAACCCGGGCGCGGACAGCTCCAGCGGACATCCGTCCTCGGTGCCGACGCTGGTGGGCGGCAGCGGCGTGTGCACACCGTCCGCCTGGTCCGTGGCGGAGAGGTCCCGGCGCCGCTCGTCGAGTCCGGCGGGGGCGCCGGTGCGGCCCTCGACCGCGGCGGCGACCACGTCGGCGGCGAGCACCAGCCCGGTCGCGCCGGTGCAGGAGACGGCGATGTCGGCACGTGTCAGCTCGGCCGGCACCGCGTCCATCGGTACCGCGCGGGCCGACACGTCCGAGTCGGCGGACTCGTTGAGGATCTGGGCCAGGCGCTCGGCGCGCTCCTGGGTGCGGTTGGCGACGACGATCTCCGAGACCCCGACCCGCGCGAGCGTCGCGGCGGCCAGCGAGGACATCGATCCGGCGCCGATCACCAGCGCCTTCCTGCCGCGCGCCCAGGTGTCGACCGGCGTGGCGACGGCGAGCTGCTCCAGGCCGAAGGTGACCAGGGACTGCCCGGCGCGGTCGATACCGGTCTCGGAGTGGGCGCGCTTGCCGACCCGCAGGGCCTGCTGGAACAGGTCGTTGATCAGCCGGCCGGCGGTGTGCAGCTCCTGGGCGCGGGCCAGGGAGTCCTTGATCTGGCCGAGGATCTGGCCCTCGCCGACGACCATGGAGTCCAAGCCGCAGGCCACCGAGAACAGGTGGTGGACGGCCCGGTCCTCGTAGTGCACATAGAGATAAGGAGTGAGCTCGTCGAGCCCGACCCCGCTGTGCTGGGCGAGCAGCGTGGACAGCTCGGCGACACCGGCGTGGAACTTGTCCACGTCGGCGTAGAGCTCGATGCGGTTGCAGGTGGCCAGCACGGCGGCCTCGGCGGCCGGTTCGGCGGCGACGGTGTCCTGCGCCAGCTTGATCTGCGCGTCCGCGCCCAGCGCCGCCCGCTCCAGCACGCTGACCGGAGCGCTGCGGTGGCTCAGTCCGACCACGAGGAGACTCATGCCGGCATCACGGCGGGCATGTCCCCGTCAGGTCCCTGCTCGGCGGACTCCTTGCGGCTCGCGGCGGCGGGCACGGCGGCCTCGCCCGCGGCCTCCTCACCGGCCTTGCGCTGCTCGTGGAAGGCGAGGATCTGGAGCTCGATGGAGAGGTCGACCTTGCGCACGTCGACGCCGTCCGGGACGGACAGCACGGTCGGCGCGAAGTTCAGGATGGAGGTGACCCCGGCGGCCACGAGCCGGTCGCAGACCTGCTGGGCGGCACCGGCGGGGGTGGCGATCACACCGATGGACACGCCATTGTCCTGGATGATCTTCTCCAGCTCGTCGGTGTGCTGCACCGGGATGCCCGCGACGGGCTTGCCGGCCATGCCGGGGTCGGCGTCGATCAGCGCGGCGACCCGGAAGCCACGGGAGGCGAAGCCGCCGTAGTTGGCGAGCGCGGCGCCGAGGTTGCCGATACCGACGATCACAACCGGCCAGTCCTGGGTCAGGCCGAGTTCGCGGGAGATCTGGTACACGAGATACTCGACGTCGTAGCCCACGCCACGCGTCCCGTAGGAGCCCAGGTACGAGAAGTCCTTGCGCAGCTTCGCGGAGTTGACCCCGGCCGCGGCCGCCAGCTCCTCGGAGGAGACGGTCGGCACCGAGCGCTCGGAGAGAGCGGTCAGGGCGCGGAGGTACAGCGGAAGCCGGGCGACGGTGGCCTCGGGAATCCCTCGGCTACGGGTCGCCGGTCGGTGAGTTCGGCCAGTTGCCACGGTGCTCCTGCGGGTAGAGCGGGGCTGCAGGCGGTCGTACGTCCCCGGACCGCCCCGTCGAAAGCAGGCTATGTCTTTGTGAACGCGTGCACAAAGATGGTGTCCGATTTGCCCGGCCAACGTGACGGGGGTCACGACCGATTCCTCTCCTCACGATCCACGCCCCCGAAGCCAGAACCGCCATCGATCCTAAGCCGTCAGCGCCTTGCGGAGCCGCTCCTCGTTCACCCGCCAGAACGTGTGCTGCTCCCCGTCGACCAGTACCACCGGGATCTGCTCCCAGTACCGATCGTGCAGGTCAGCGTCGTGAGTGATGTCCTTCTGCTCCCACGGCACCCCCAGTTCCGCACACACCTTCTCGATCACGACCTGTGCGTCATCACACAGATGGCAGCCGGGCTTGCGGATCAGGGTGACGAGACGGTCCTGGGGAGCGGGTGCGGCCCTGCGCCGGAAGAGGGGAGTCATACCGGCCATTCTCGCGCGGCGGAGGCCCTTGTTTAACGGCTCGGTCGCCGAGAGTTCACAGCGTTCGAACCTCACACCGACGGAACCACCGAACAGACTGGCTATGCTCACGCCATGGCCGCTCTCGGATGGCTCACCCCCCGTAGGCGCTCCGCCACGGCGCGGAGCGTGTTGGCAGGCGAGGCCTCGGCCGAGGCCGCTCGCAAGACAGCCGAGGTCTCCGGCGAGGAGCCGCTGTTCCCGGTGCCGGGCGACGACAAGGCCGCCGCCTTCTTCGACCTGGACAACACCGTGATGCAGGGCGCCGCCCTGTTCCACTTCGGCCGGGGCCTGTACAAGCGGAAGTTCTTCGAGACCCGCGACCTGGCCCGGTTCGCCTGGCAGCAGGCCTGGTTCCGGCTGGCCGGCGTCGAGGACCCCGAGCACATGCAGGACGCCCGCGACTCGGCGCTCTCCATCGTCAAGGGCCACCGCGTCGCCGAGCTGCGCTCGATCGGCGAGGAGATCTACGACGAGTACATGGCCGAGCGGATCTGGCCGGGCACCCGGGCACTCGCCCAGGCCCACTTGGACGCCGGTCAGAAGGTCTGGCTGGTCACCGCGGCCCCGGTGGAGATCGCCACGGTGATCGCCCGCCGCCTCGGCCTGACCGGCGCGCTCGGCACGGTCGCCGAGTCGGTCGACGGCGTCTACACCGGCAAGCTGGTCGGCGAGCCGCTGCACGGCCCGGCGAAGGCGGAGGCGGTGCGCGCACTGGCCGCCGGCGAGGGCCTGGACCTGAACCGCTGCGCCGCCTACAGCGACTCGCACAACGACATCCCGATGCTCTCGCTCGTCGGTCATCCCTACGCGATCAATCCCGACAGCAAGCTGCGCAGGCACGCCCGCGACATGGACTGGCGGCTGCGCGACTACCGCACCGGCCGCAAGGCCGCCAAGGTCGGCATCCCGGCCGCCGCGGGCGTCGGCGCGGTGGCCGGCGGCACGGCCGCGGCGATCGCCATGCACCGCCGCCGCCGCTGAGGCCCCACCGCGACACGCCCCGCGCGGCGGCCAAATCACCACTCGTACCCAGCCGGACCGCCGGCCAGTCGCGCCTGCCCGCACCCGGCCACAACTCGCCTCCGATCCACCCCGAATCCGAAGCTTTCCGATCAAGAAGCTGTCACTCTGCGGCACCCGATCGGGCGTCAATCGGTTACAGAAGCGACGTAATCGATGATTTGAGCAACTCGGTGTAGCAGCGCCTGCACGAAGCGTTATTCTCCTCAGACGCAATCCGGTACCCCTCCGTCGCTACGACGGGTGAAAGGTCCCGCACTGCACGTGATGGAAGCTCTGCCTCTGGGAGTCTCGTGTACCCACACGTCGGGGTTGACGCCTCGGGCCTGGCTACGCTGCGCGCAACGGTCCAAGAACTGTTGCGCGACTTCGTCCCCACCGCGTACGCCGTCCCCGTCTTCGCCACCGCCGCGCCCGTCGGCCCGTGCTACGCACTGGCCGACGGCGGCGCCGCGGTCGGCAGACGAGGACGTAACACCGGCGCCGCCACCGCGCGCCGCCCGGCCGCCGACAGCGACAGCGCCCGGATGATGGACCTCGTGGAGCGCGCCCAGGCCGGCGAGGCCGAAGCGTTCGGCCGCCTCTACGACCAGTACAGCGACACCGTCTACCGGTACATCTACTACCGGGTGGGAGGCAAGGCGACCGCCGAGGACCTGACCAGCGAGACCTTTCTGCGTGCCCTGCGCCGCATCGGCACCTTCACCTGGCAGGGCCGCGACTTCGGCGCCTGGCTCGTCACCATCGCCCGCAACCTGGTCGCCGACCACTTCAAATCGAGCCGTTTCCGACTCGAAGTGACCACCGGCGAAATGCTCGACGCCAACGAGGTCGAGCGCTCCCCTGAGGACTCCGTCCTCGAATCTCTCTCCAACGCCGCCCTCCTCGATGCCGTCCGACGGCTCAACCCCCAGCAGCAGGAGTGCGTCACGCTCCGCTTCCTCCAGGGCCTCTCGGTCGCCGAGACCGCCCGGGTCATGGGCAAGAACGAGGGCGCCATCAAAACCCTCCAGTACCGCGCCGTACGCACCCTCGCCCGGCTGCTCCCGGACGACGCGCGCTGAAGAACCCCCGAGCACGCTCCGCCCATCCCAACTCACCGTCGGTGAAAGTCCGTTGACTCCACGGTCCGATCATCCGCCGTCCGTAACCCAAGTGCCGCGCCGCTCGTTGTGCGGGATGCAGGCTCCCTGTGGTCACTCCCCGGCCGTCTCCGATCGCTCGATCGCGTGGACCTCGTCGGGGCGTGCAACCCTCAGGACCCCCTGGGGAGTCGACCGTCATGACGAGAGGAGGTGCCGCCAGTGATCGCGAACGTATCGGCGCACCGGCGGGCGAACGCCTTCGCCCAGGCTCTGGAGGAGCAGTCCGACCGGGACACGGCGGCCGAGCAGTCCGAGGCATCCGCCCCGGCAGCCGCGGAACCGACCGAACAGAGCCGTCTGCTGGCCCTCGCGACCGGTCTCGGCGAACTGCCCAGACCGGTGCTGGACCCCGAGGTCAAGGTCGTCCAGCGCGCCCAGTTGGTGGCCGCGATGGAGGCGATGCTGCAGGAGGGCGGCGGGGCGGCGGATCCTTCGGTACCCGAGCAACGCTCCCATCGGGCCCGGGGCGCACACCGGGCGACCCCGCTGGGCAAGTTCCGGCCCCGCTCCCGGCTGGCCAAGGGCCTCACCGCCGGCGGCCTCAGCGTCGGGGTGGCCGCGGGCGCCTTCGGCGGAGTCGCCGCCGCCAGCTCGGACTCGCTGCCCGGTGACTCGCTCTACGGCCTCAAACGCGGCATCGAGGACTTCAAACTGAACCTCGCCGACGGGGACGACGAGCGCGGCGAGATGTACCTCGACCAGGCCTCCACCCGCCTGAGCGAAGCCCGGCGACTGATGGAACGCGACCGCGGCGGCCACCTCGACCACGAATCCCTGGGCGAGATCCGCCGCGCGCTGTCCGGCATGCAGCACGACGCCTCCGAAGGCCACCGGCTGCTCAGCGCGGCCTACGAGCGTGATCCGGACTCCCTGGGCCCCATCCAGGCCCTGTCCGCCTTCTCCCGCTCGCACCGCGAGGCCTGGGGCGCGCTGCGCGACCGGCTGCCGCTCCAGCTCGGAGACGTCAGCCGACAGGTGTCGTCGGTCTTCGACGCCATAGACCAAGAGGTCGCCCCGCTGCAGTCCCTGCTGCCCCAGCCCCCCGCCAAGGGCGGCAGCCCGGACGGCACCCCGCGGGGCCCCGGCGCCGAGCAGTCCACCGGCACCTCCGGCACCGGCCGCTCCTCGGCCCCCAGCACCGGCAGCGGCAACGGCAGCTCCGACCCCGGCGGCCGCCCCGGCGCCGACGGCGGCCCCAGCCAGTCCGCCGACTCCGGCAGCGACAGCGACGGCCTGCTCGGCGGCAACACCGGCGGCCTCCTCGACCCGCCGGAGGACACCGGCAGCGCCTCCCCGTCCCAGAGCAGGACGCCGACCCCCGAGCCCGACGTCACGCTCCCGCCCCTGCTCCCCGGCCTCCTGCCCGGCCTGGGCATCGAGGCGGACGACGCGGAGTAAGGCCCTACGACGCCGGGGCGCCCCTCTGAGAGGGGCGCCCCGGCGTCGTGCTGCCTAGAAGAACACCGACCGCCGCTGCACCAGCAGCTTGTACAGCGTGTGCTGGATCTGCTCCCGCACCTGGTCCGTCAGGTTGAACATCAGCATCGGGTCCTCCGCCGCCTCCGGCGGATACCCGTCCGTCGGGATCGGCTCCCCGAACTGGATCGTCCACTTCGTCGGCAGCGGCACCGCACCCAGCGGCCCCAGCCACGGGAAGGTCGGCGTGATCGGGAAGTACGGGAAGCCCAGCAGCCGCGCCAGGGTCTTCGCGTTGCCGATCATCGGGTAGATCTCCTCCGCCCCGACGATCGAGCAGGGAATGATCGGAGCGCCCTGCCGCAGCGCCGTGGAGACGAAGCCGCCCCGGCCGAACCGCTGGAGCTTGTAGCGCTCGCTGAAGGGCTTCCCGATGCCCTTGAAGCCCTCCGGCATCACCCCGACCAGCTCGCCCTGCGTCAGCAGCCGCTCGGCGTCCTCGGCGCAGGCGAGCGTGTGCCCCAGCTTCCGGGCCAGCTCGTTCACCACCGGAAGCACGAACACCAGGTCCGCGGCGAGCAGCCGCAGATGCCGCCCGGCCGGATGGTGGTCGTGCACGGCGACCTGCATCATCAGCCCGTCCAGCGGCAGCGTCCCGGAGTGGTTGGCGACGATCAGCGCCCCGCCCTCCGCCGGGATGTTCTCCACGCCCTTCACCTCGACCCGGAAGTACTTCTCGTACACCGGCCGCAGCAGCGACATCAGGACCTGGTCGGTCAGCTCCTCGTCGTACCCGAAGTCGTCGACCTCGTAGTCCCCGGTGAGCCGGCGCCGCAGGAAGGCGAGACCGCCCGCGATACGCCGCTCCAGGCCCCCGGCGTCGTCCCCGGACCGCGGTGCCCGCTCCTCGGGCGGCACCGCCTCGTCCTCCCGCTCCGCCGCCCGGGTGGGCAGCGGCTGCACCTCACCGACCTCGTGCACACGCGCCGGCTCCCCGCCGCCGCGCCGGCTCCCCGCGCTCCGGCGCCGCGGCTGCCGCTGCGCGGCGCCCCCGCGGGACCGGTCGTCGTCGAACGGAATGACCTTGGCGTCCGCCATCGTTGCTGCGCTCCTCAGTTGGCGCTCTGCGTCGGGAGGTGGCTCGGAGAGGGGCTGCCGGCCGGGGCGGGCAGCGTGGCGGCGAGCCGGTCCACGGCCCCCGCCAGGGCCTGCGGCGGCAGCAGCCCGGGCCCATGGCCGCGAACGAAGTCCCAGAACGTCTCCGCCGTGGTGTACCGCGGCCTGAAGCCCAGCGTCTCGCGCATCTGGGTGGTGTCCACCACCCGCCCATGGGTGAGCAGCCGGATCTGCTCCGGCGAGAAGTCCGTCATGCCCAGCGTCCGCACCAGGGACCCGGCCCAGGTGACCGCCGGCAGCAGCAGCGGCACGGTCGGCCGCCCGAGCCGCCGCGAGCACTGGGAGAGCAGGACGACACCGTCGCCGGCGATGTTGAAGGTCCCGCTGTTGAGGGTGCCCCGGGCCGGCTCGTGCGAGGCGAGCCGCAGCACCTCGATCACATCGTCCTCGTGGGCGAACTGCAGCCGCGGGTCGTAGCCGAACACCGTCGGCAGCACCGGCAGCGCGAAGTACGAGGCGAGCGGCGAGTCGGCGCTCGGCCCCAGGATGTTGGCGAACCGCAGCACGCACACGGCGACGTCCGGCCGTCGCCGGGCGAACCCGCGCACGTACCCCTCGACCTCGACGATGTCCTTCGCGAAGCCGCCGCTCGGCAGCGACTTCGGCGGGGTCGTCTCGGTGAACACGGCCGGATCACGCGGCGCGGACCCGTACACGTTCGTACTGGACTTAACCACCAGCCGCTTCACCGTCGGCGACTTCTGGCAGGCACCGAGCAGCTGCATGGTGCCGATGACGTTGGTCTCCTTGACCAGGGTCCGGCTGCCGCTGCCCAGCGCGGTCGCGGTGACATCCATGTGGACGACCGTGTCCGCGGCCGTCTCGGCGAGCACCCGGGCGATCGTGGGCTGCCGGATGTCCGCCTGGACGAAGTCGGCCCCGCCCAGATGGTGCTCGGGCGGCACCGCGTCCACCGCGATGACCCGGTCCACCTCCGGGTCCCGCTGGATACGCCGCACGAACCGGCCGCCGAGCCGGCGGGCCACTCCGGTCACGAGCACGACCTTGCCCAAGATCAGCGCCTTCCTTCGTACTGCCGTCCCTGCCGTACCTGCGTCTGTCTTCCTGAGTCCCTGCCCGTACCCTGCCGGGTTCCCGTCTGCGGGCCAACTTAGCGGTTCGGTGTCGCCCTGTGATGACCACCTGAGGCGCGCCATGACGGAAAACGGGTGGTGGACATGCGTGTGGCCCCCCACCGGAATCCGATGGGGGGCCACCATCACGCCTGCGCGGCGTTGCGGCGCGTCGCCTTACTTCTTGTTACGACGCTGAACGCGCGTGCGCTTGAGCAGCTTGCGGTGCTTCTTCTTGGCCATCCGCTTGCGCCGCTTCTTGATAACAGAGCCCACGACTACCCTCGCTCACTTCTCATCACTCGGTGTTTGGGCGCCATGGGCCCACACGACCTACGAGGGGCTAGCCTACCCGCCCGAGCGCTGAGGTCGTAATCGGGGTGATCCGGGGTGATCGAAAGTGCCCTGTGCCGATCTCCCCGGACCGTCGTCAGGCGGTTTCCACCCCCACGTAGCTGTCGCGGAGGTACTCGTGAACCGCGTTCTCCGGAACCCGGAAGGACCTTCCGACCCGGATCGCGGGCAGATGACCGCTGTGCACCAAGCGGTACACGGTCATCTTCGACACTCGCATCACCGAGGCGACTTCCGCCACGGTAAGGAACTGAACCTCGCTCAGAGGCCTCTCGCCAGCTGCAGCCATGACACACCTGAACCTTCCGCACTCGACGGCCACCGGCTTCCCCTTCCGGTGACTCTTCGTCGCTGCGTGCTCACTCCCCAATGTAGGGGCGGGTGATGCAAGTGGGGAAGAGGTGCACCCATCGGCTCGTTACTGGGACAGACACGCTCGATTGAGTACGTAGCGGGTAAGCGGCCGGTAGTAATCAGACCGCACAGCGTCATCAACCGGAACGACGACGGACACGGACCCCTCGGCCTCCCCCACGAAGAGCGCGGGGTCGTCGGTGTCAGCCAGCCCAATGGCCTCGAACCCCAGCTGACCTGCTCCGCAGACCCATCCGTGGTCCCCGATCACCAGCTCCGGAAGCGGCCCTCCGGCCTCCGCGGCGGCCCCCAGAACGGTACGAACCGGGAGCGGGGAGTGGGTGTGCACGCCGGTCGCACAACCGCGGCCGGGTGCGCCGGGTTCCCGCACCAGCGCGACGCCTCGTACGTAGTCGAGGTTGTGCGTACGTAGTCCGAACCGGGTCGTTATGTCGACACAGCGACCCTTCGCAAAGGTGAGGACAGCACATCCCGCCGCCGACAGGGCGTCCGCCAAGGCGGCGTAGAACCCGAGCAGCCGGTGCGGGTGCCCGGTCCCCAGCAGCACCGGCGCCCGCCGCCGCGCGGCGGCACCGACCCGCTCCGCGAAGGCGTCCAGGGCGGCGACGGTCAGCTCCGGATCAATCAGATCCGGCCCGGAAACGCAGCGCAAATCCCCCGAAACCCCGCACCTTTCGGCCATCAACCCGACCAAATCCGGCAGCTGCCAGGCACCTACCGGATCAACGCCGATCAGCACCCGCGGATCCCGAGCGGCGAACAACCGGTAGCTCCGCAGACTCTCCTCCCGCCCGGTGCCCACCCTCCCGGCCAACCCCACAGCCAGAAGATGCTCCCGCAAAACCGCACCGCTCACCATGCACCGATGCTCCCGAACAAACCCACCCCCCACCGCGAAATCCAACCAACACCCCGCACTTGGCCTAACAGAGCGGGGCCACCTGGGACGGCCTCGACCCGGTGAGCGCTTGCCGCACGGGACAGCACGGATGGGCGCTACGGCACCTCACCGACCCCGGACGGCCCGACCCACGGGTAGGCGCGACGGCACCTCACCAGCACGGGACCACGCGCCCCATCCCCGGCCGGCACGCAGGCCCATCCGCCACGGCCACACCCTCCGCCCGTGCCTCACCCGACCCGCGGGCATACGTGCCGCCAAGGGCGGCACGGGTGGGGGTGGGCGCGGCATCAACCGACCGTCACGGCCACACCCCGTCCGCCCCGGGCCACCCGCCCCACCCCCGCCCAGCTCCAGCCCCGGCCGGCACACAGGCCCAACCGCAACGGCCACACCCTCCGCCCGTGCCTCACCCGACCCGCGGGCATACGTGCCGCCAAGGGCGGCACGGGTGGGCGCGGCGGCACCCCGCCAGCCCCGGGCCACCCGACCCACCCCCGCCCAGCCACAACCCTGGGCGACACATCAGCCCCACCGAGCAAGAACCCAGCCAAGCCAAGAGCCGCCGCCCCACCCCCCGCGGCGACAACCCCCTACGCCAACAATCCCCGCAGCGGAAACACCGCCCGCCGAACCGCCAGCACCGCCTGATCCAGCCGATCCGCAGGGTCGTACCCCGCCTCCCACTCCCCGTAGGACACCGGCCACCGCCCATCAGTCATCCGCGCGGGCCCCAACTGCCGGGTCCGCGCGAACACCTGCTGCCGCCAGCTCTCCGGAATCACCGTCTCCGGCGCGATCTCCCGCCCCGCGGCGATCCCCACCAGATGCGTCCAGGACCGCGGCACCACGTCCACCACCGCGTACCCGCCCCCGCCCAGCGCCACCCAGCGCCCGTCGGCGTACTGGTGCGCCAGCGAATGACAAGCCATCTGCACGGCCCGCTGCGCGTCCAGCGACACCGCCAGATGCGCCAGCGGATCCTCGAAGTGCGTGTCCGCCCCGTGCTGCGTCACCAGCACCTGCGGCCGAAAGTCGGCGATCAGCTCCGGCACCACCGCGTGGAACGCCCGCAGCCACCCCGCGTCGCCGGTCCCCGCCGGCAGCGCCACGTTCACCGCGGCCCCCTCGCCCGCCCCGGCACCGGTCTCCTCGGGCCACCCGGTCTGCGGGAACAACGTACGAGGATGCTCGTGCAGCGAGATCGTCAGGACCCGCGGATCCTCCCAGAACGCCGCCTGCACCCCGTCCCCGTGATGCACGTCGACATCCACGTACGCGACCCGCTCCGCCCCCAGCTCCAGCAGCCGGGCGATCGCCAGCGACGCGTCGTTGTAGATGCAGAACCCCGCCGCACCGCCGGGCATCGCATGGTGCAGCCCGCCCGCGAAGTTCACCGCGTGCAGCGCATCACCGCGCCACACGGCCTCCGCGGCCCCCACCGACTGCCCGGCGATCAGCGCGGACACCTCGTGCATCCCGGCGAACGCCGGATCGTCCATGGTCCCGATCCCGTACGACCCGTCGGCCGACCGGGGATCCACCGACGCCGCCTTGACCGCCTGGATGTAGTCATCGCGGTGGACGAGCCGCAGCGTCGACTCGCCCGCCGGCTTGGCCGACACGACCGCCACCTCGCGGTCGAGCCCGAACGCCTCGATCAATCGCCGGGTCAGGTCGAGCCGGACCGGATCCATCGGATGCCCCGGCCCGAAGTCATAGCCCGTTACTGCCTCGTCCCACATCAGCTGTGCGCGGCCGCTCATGCCCGCCACCGTATCGGTCCGGTTGAGCGGCGAACGACCGGGCGTACCCCAGCGTCACCAGGACCAGCACCATCGGTACGAGCATGGCCCCCCGGTAGCTCCACAGGTCTCCCACCGCCCCCACCAACGGCGAACCGATCAGGAAACCGACGTAGTTGAAGACGTTGAGCCGCGCGACCGCCGCATCCGACGCCCCCGGGAACAGCCGCCCCGCCGCCGCGAACGTCTGCGGCACCAGCACACACAACCCGAGCCCCAGCAGCGTGAACCCGAGCATCCCCACCCACGCCCCGGGCGCACCCGCCACCACGGCGAACCCGACCGCCGCGACCAGGGCCCCACCGCGGACGACCGCCACGGCCCCGAACCGCCGCACCCCGAGGTCCCCGATGGCCCGCCCCAGCAGCGTGGTGATCATGTAGACGTTGTACGGAACCGTCGCCAGCTGCTCCGAACTCCCCAGCACGTCCTGCAGGTACTTCGCACTCCAGTTGGAGACCGTCGAGTCCCCGATGTACGCGAAGGTCATCACGAGACACAGCGGCATCAGCACCTTGAACCCGACACCACTCCCACCGCCGTCCCCTGCCCCCTTCTCCCCACCAGCCCCGCCGGCCCCGCCGGCCTGCGCGCCACCGTCACCGTCGACGTACCACCGGCTCGCCACCAGACACAGCGGCACCAGCACCACCACAACCGGCAGGTACGACACCACGAGCGCCAACTCCCAGTGCGCCCCCGCCCACGCCAGTGAGGCCCCCAGAATCCCGCCCAGGCTGTACACGGCATGGAACCCGAGCATGATGCTCCGCCCGTACGACCGTTGCAGGCTCACCCCGAGCATGTTCATCGAGGCGTCCAACGCCCCCACGGCCAGCCCGAACACCCCGAGCGCGACCGCCAGCTCGGCCATCCGCTCCCCCGCCCCGACCCAGAGCAGCGCCAGGAGGACGACGGGCTGGGACCAGCGCAGCACCACACTGGGCGCTGTCCGCCGCACCAGCCACTCGGTCGCCACACTCCCGGCCCCGGCCAGCACCGGCACGGCCGCAAGGAACGCCGGCAGCAGCGCGTCCGAGACCCCGTACCGATCCTGGATCGCCGGTATTCGCGTCACGAGCAGCGCGAACGCCACACCTTGAGCGAAGAAGGCGAACGCCAACGAGCCCCTGCCGCGCCGCAGCACATCAGTCATGGCGGCGAGCGTAGGGCTCCGCCGTACCGCTGGGTATATCCAGCCAAAGATGAATTCAACTCAGCTTCAGCTGAGCAGCCCGACCAGCTCGTCCATGTCGGAGAACAGTCCCGTGGTCCCCATGAGCTTCTCGGCCGGCGTCATCGCAGTGAACCCGTACACGTCCATCCCCGCCGCCACGGCCGCCTGCACCCCGAGCGGACTGTCCTCGACGACCACACACCGCTTTGGCGCCACGCCCATCCGCTCCGCCGCGTACAGGAAGAGATCCGGCGCCGGCTTGCCCCGTCCGACATCCTGCGAGCTGAAGATCCGCTCGTCGTCGAACCACCGGTCCAGCCCGGTCGCCCGGTGCCCCACCCGGATCCGCTCATGGCTCCCGGAGGAGGCCACGCAGTACGGCACCCCTTCCGCGGCCAGCTTCTCCAGCACCTCGCCGGCCCCGTTGACCGCCTTCAACTCCTGCTCGAACGCGGCGAAGACCCGCGCGTGGAAGACGTCGTCGAAGTCCTCGGGCAGCCGCTGCCCGGAACGCTCTGCGATCAGCTCATGAATCCGATGCATGGCGGACCCCATGTAGTCCCGAATGGAGTCCTCGTACGTCGTGGGATGCCCGAGTTCGGTGAGGTAGGCCGCGAGATGCCGGTTGGAAATCGGCTCGCTGTCGACGAGCACACCGTCGTTGTCAAAGATGACCAGGTCGTAGCGCATGCTTCTGACCCTAAACGCAGAAAACCCCCGCATCTTTCGATGCGGGGGTTTTCCCTAAAATTTGTTCGGCGGCGTCCTACTCTCCCACAGGGTCCCCCCTGCAGTACCATCGGCGCTGTGAGGCTTAGCTTCCGGGTTCGGAATGTAACCGGGCGT